>JALNWH010000095.1 GCA_023230985.1 Bacillota bacterium | reverse complement strand
GGCAACATGGTACGCCCACTGATGGCTAGAGGCTTTACATTGGAATTATCCGGATCAATGGGAACTGTTTTTCCGTTAATCAATGCATTGCCTTCACCTATCCACAAATCAATAACGGTTTCTTCCAAAGAGATTGTCACCCGCTTATCCCCCTGATGCCAACCCACGTCGGCCCCTAATGGTTCGGCGGCATACCTGATAGGCAATAATGTCCTTCCTTCAAAGACAGTAGGACTTACATCCATAGTCAACAATTCTCCATTGACTGAATACTTATTATCATCGAGAGCAAAGATTAAAACCGTATTCTCATTTTTTTTGTCTTCAATATCAGCCATAACAACAAATGACATAAACATAATACATATCAACAACATGGATAAAATGATTCTTGTTCTTTTCATTTCTTTCTCACTCCCCTTTTTATCCCATTATATGTGGGGTGGTTGGTTCTGAGTAGCTACTAATTATGGTAGGTATGTAAAAAAGACAGCCTTAAACAGAGTTAGGACTGCCTTTTGTCAAGAAATACGGAAAAACTCATATAGGTTAGCTTAAATTTTGTAATCCCTATTAGGAAGAGAGGCTGCGGAAATTAAAGCGAGCGAATAGCTCCGAACGGTTGTTGATTTTTAACTTTTTATAAAGGTTTTTGATATGGAAGTTTGCTGTGTGGATGCTAATTGTCAGACCTTCCGCAATCTGTTTTGCATCCTTTCCATGTAGCAGCAAAGCAGCAACTTCTTTTTCACGGGGTGTGAGCCTCAGATTTTCCAATATATCTGATTGTTCCACTTTCCGCACGGCCTCAGTCATATCAATAGAGCGAAAATCATCGGACCACTCGGCATAGAAAAGATATTTTGAGTAGGCAGGAGACATCAATATGAATACGATGAATACAACGCCGGAAGTTAGTGTTGCCGCCAAGGGCAGCAAGTCGGGACGGTAAGCGGAAATAGCACCGGGAATCACATAGGAGACCATGCTAAGAGGCAATATCGTGACAAGACATAGTTTAAAAATTCGAAAATCACCGTGTTTTTTAAAGACACAGCCAAGTAAATAATAGGCTGCAATATATCCCATTTGCTCAAAGCCATGAATATAGCGGGCAAGGTTTCGTAATAAAGAATTTTCAGGCATAAAATACAAGATATAGGTGCATATTATGGCAATAAAAAACAGATTGCACATATTCCATATACTGCGCCTTGTAATAAGCTGCAATGTGACAGCAAGGCAGACAACTATAATCCCCACAGCTCCGTTTGCCACCATAGCTTCCGGCGATGATGCACCCGGTAAATAAGTATAGAATATTTCCACAAAATAATGAGCGATAAAAAAATAAAGCATCAATTTAAGAGCAGGATTTAACCTTGCCCTCGGCCTGTCTTCTACAGCAATAAAGTCTTTTGTTTTGTAAAAAAAGAGACAAGTGCAAGTTCCGAGTATAAGTGTCGTCAAATATAATTTATCAAAAAAACCTGATAGAAATGACAACCCAGAATCCAATTGGTTAAGAGCAAAGAATAGTGATATTGCCGCAGCACCCAAAAATCGTTCTGTATTATTAAGGACAAATGTATAGGCAAAGGATGCACAAGCAGCACAGCCGCCCAAACCAAACATGAAGGATATAGCTATTAACAAACTCAACACACTTTCGGGTATAATAAGCCATACCATAAAGGCAACGGCAGTAGCTATGCCGGAAATTCTTGAAACCAATGCCATATTTTTTATACTTGTAAATGCAAACAAAGCACCGGCTCCTATACAGTAAGCGCTCCCCATAAGTGTCATGGCATCAAGACCAAAAAGACGAATTGAATCACTGAATAAAGCCTCTTGCATATTTGCAAATACCGGTGCCAAAGGAAAGATAAGCATATATTTTAATCTGCTTGCACGCACATTGCGAATATTTATATTATCCTTTGAGCGAAGCAAGCTTAAAAAGGATTTAAAAAAAACCATGGTGGTTCCCTCTCCTTATTTCTACTACTAAGTCCGCTACCTGCTGGCACCGCCACCGCCGCTTCTACCACCGCCAAAGCCGCCGAATCCTCCGCCTCCAAAACCCCCACCGAAGCCTCCGGATCTGCCCGAACCGCCGCCAAAGAAACCTCCATAATAGGTTCCTCCCCTGCCTTTATAACCTCCGCCTTTTAACTTTCTTCTTATAATTAGAAAAATAATAATAATTATTATAATTATTATATACAGAAAAATTTCGCTGTCATTTTCTACAGGGTAGTTTTGTAGATTCGTCAAACCTTCACTTTGTAAATCTAAGTTATATTCTTTTGCAACTTCCAATGCTATTGCCATAAATGTGTCTTTAATACCTTTTGAATAATCTTTGCCATCAAATGCAGTCATAGCATAATCATCAAGAATAGCCCCTGCTTTACCGTCATTTATTGCACCTTCCAGACCGTATCCGACTTCTATACGAATCCGGCCTCTTTGATTCTTCAGCAGACTATCTTCATTTACCAAAATCAAAATTCCGTTGTTTTTATTTTTGTCGCCAATGCCCCATTCCCTGAACAACTTTATAGCATAATCCTCTATCTCCATTCCTGACAAGTCTTTTACTGTAACTGCTACAATCTGTGCCCCTGTCTTATCTTCGATTATTCTGCCAATTCTTTGCATTTCATGAATATCGTTCTCCGTGACCATTTTAGCATAATCAAAAACCATCGTATTTGAAGCCGGCTTAGCGGGTATAGACTGTGCAATGACTAAACAACCCAATGCAAAGGTAAGAATTATGGTTATCAAAAATAGCACCGGTATTTTGGAAATATAATACTTAATCAAAGGTATCACCACCCATACTAAAACTCCACCTTTGGAGCTTCTTTTGCTCCTTCAGCTGCCTCAAAGTAATCCCTTTGTTGGAAATTAAACATCCCGGCAATAATGGATGTGGGAAACTTCCTCACTTTTACATTATATGTCTGAACAGCATTATTATAGTCCATGCGGGAAACCGCTATACGATTTTCTGTCCCTGCAAGCTCATCGGAAAGCTGTCTGAAATTCGCATCGGCTTTTAGCTCCGGGTAATTCTCCGCTATCGCAAGAAGTCTGGATAAGGATCCTGTAAGCTCCTGATCCGCCTTCGCTTTATCACCTACAGTACCTGCACCCATGAGATTTTCCCTGGCTTTGGTGACTTCGGTAAATATTTTTTCTTCATGAGAAGCATAACCTTTTACTGTGTTGACCAAATTCGGAATCAAATCCATCCTTCGTTGAAGCTGGTTTTCTACCTGGCTCCAAGAACTTGTTACAGCTTCATCAGAAGATACCAAACCGTTGTACGAGCCAAAAATAGATATAATTATAACTACAAGTATCACCAGCACTATTAAAACCGGACCAAATACCTTTTTCATTTAAGACCCCTCCTAAATCTAAATTACCTAATCTTTTCTACCATGATATTATATCTTCTTTATTATATTATAATTTCACATATTAATATATCTCAAAAAATTTCAATTTCTCCTTTATAATTTCTACACGTTTAATTAATTCTCCTTTATCATATTTTATAACATAGCGGGAATCTGCATTTATAAACAAAAAAGCTGAGAACAAAAAATTCTCAGATAAAACCTTAAATGTCGGAATAGGGTAGCTTATTACTGTGAAAAACTAAAGTCAATAGATTTGCAAATGTTTTAATAATAGTCAAATCTATTATTTCCAAGTAAATCATGCTATAATTCTAATAAAAAAAGGAGAGATTTTGTGGTAAAGTTTTTAGAGGTATTTAATAAGCATTTTGAAAAATTAGAGTCTTATGTTCCAGTTGTAGCAAGAGTCCACGGGGGAACTCATCCGGAATTTCATGATGTCAAACGCGTATATGAAACAATAAAGGGGAAAATAAAAGAAGAATCCTCGGAAAGTCTTTCACTTCTTAACGAATTGGAAGAGCTCCGCAGCATCACGGATAATTACACAGTTCCCGATGATGTATGTGTTACATATGAAGCAATATATAATATGTTGAAAGAAATTGATGACACTTTTATTAGATTTTGCACGTTTGCATAAATGTTCATAGATTGTTTTTTATAACATACTAAAGGAGAGAAAATGCAGAGAATTATTTTTAAAAACAAAAACAAAATCGCTTTTATAACAGGCGTATTGATAGCTGTTGCTTTTTTAAGTAAATGGACAATAAATAATATGACCATTTTTAAGTGGTCATTAATTATCGCATCAATTCTCGGCGTATTACCCATTGTTATTCAGGCGTATCAAGCTATAAAGGTAAAGGTGATAAGCATTGACGTTTTGGTAACTATGGCGGTTACAGGTGCTTTTTTAATCCGAAACTTTGAGGAATCGGCTATAGTTACTTTTTTGTTTTTATTCGGTGCATATTTGGAACAGCGAACTTTAAACAAAACCCGCTCCGCCATAAAAGCATTGACGGAAATGGCACCGGAAAGTGCGTTAAAGCAGATGGATGGCGGAGAATTTGAAGAAGTAGATATCGACGAGGTTGATGCAGGTGATATTTTACTTGTTAAAACAGGAGCAAAGATTCCTGTAGACGGAAGGGTTTTAACAGGTGAAGGAAGCGTTAATGAAGCAAGTATTACAGGAGAGTCCATGCCTGTGTCCAAGGAAGCCGGAACCCCTGTATTTGCCGGTACGATACTTGATAATGGAACCATTCAAATTGTTGCAGACCGGGTAGGTGAAGACACCACTTTCGGTAAAATAATAGAGTTGGTAGAAGAAGCGCAGGATTCAAAATCGGAAGCAGAAAGATTTATAGACCGCTTTTCTAAATATTATACTCCTGCTGTTCTCATCATTTCTTTTATGGTTTGGCTTTTTACAAAGGACTTGGAGCTGGCAATTACTATTTTAGTTTTAGGGTGCCCGGGAGCATTAGTTATTGGTGTCCCGGTATCCAATGTTGCGGGAATCGGCAACGGTGCAAGTCATGGTGTTTTGTTGAAAGGTAGCGAAGTGATAAGGGACTTTAGCAGGATAGATACAATGATCTTTGATAAAACCGGAACCTTAACTGTTGGAAATCCATCTGTTTCAGAAAAAAAATACTATGGTGACAATATTGATGAAGCAGTGGGGTACCTTGCAAGCATTGAGAGGGAATCAGATCATCCCTTAGCTAAAGCTGTATTGGAAGAGATTGGAGAGACTGCATTTTCCGAAGTTAAAGATACCCTAGTAGTAAAAGGTGCAGGTATTGTTGCAAGTATAATGGAGCATCGCATTGCTGTGGGGAATTTGGCGCTAATGGAAAGGGAAAGCATTATAATAAACGGAAAGGCATTAGCTGATGCATCTGAAATGGAAGAGAACGGTAACTCCCTTGTTTTTGTCGCAGTAGACGGAGAACTAAAAATTCTTATGGGTATTCGGGATCAGATACGCCCGAAAGCCAAAGAAGACCTGCAAAAAATAAAGAAAATAGGAGTAAAGAACCTTGTAATGCTATCCGGAGATAATCAAGGTACAGTTGATGTTATTAGCAATGAATTAGGTTTAACCAAAGCGTACGGTAATATGCTGCCCGAAGATAAATCCGCTTATGTTAAAAAGCTCATTGAAGAAGGACAGATCGTTGCTTTCGTTGGAGATGGAGTCAATGATAGTCCATCTTTAGCTATAGCAAATATAGGAATAGCCATGGGCAGCGGTACAGATGTGGCAATCGAAACATCGGATGTGGTACTTATGAATTCTGATTTTAGCCGCTTATCCCACGCCTTGGGGCTTGCTAAAGCAACCGCCGGAAATATGATTCAAAACATTGTAATTGCAGTAGGCGTTGTGATTATATTATTAGGCGGTCTTATATTCGGTGATTGGATGAATATGTCTATAGGCATGTTAGTCCATGAAGGCAGTATCCTTGCTGTTATCTTAAATGGTATGAGATTATTAGGATATAGATTGAGAAAATAGCATATTGTAAGCTATAATAAAGTAAATAAAACAATAAAATGAGTAAAGAAGGAGAGTAATTATGAAATCTGCAACGATTCAATTGGAAACGCTGGTTTGTCCATCCTGTTCACAAAAAATAGAAGGACTGCTAAAAGGCTTTGACGGCATAGTTAAGGACACTGCTTCCGTATCCTTTAATAACTCAAAGGTTAAATTTGAGTTTGATGAGGAAAAGCTATCCGTTGAAGATGTGGAAAAAGCAATAAACAAATTGGGTTTCGATGTTATTAAATCTAAAGTGAAATAAAGCAAATATATTATGATAATATAAATTAGTTTTACTTCCGAAGAAAGGGAACAAAATGGTAAGATTATTAAAGTATTTAAAGCCTTATATAATGCAGGTGATATGGGTTCTTGTATTGACTCTTATGGGAGTTTTTTCAGAACTGCTGCTGCCTAGGTTTATGGGAAATATTGTGGACAAGGGAGTAGCGGCAGGCAATTTGCAATACATTTACAAAACGGGAGGTTTAATGTTAACAGTAGCTATACTTGGCACGACAGCTACCGTAGTATCCCGATATTTATCTGCCAAAGCGGCACTAGCCTATGGCCGCGATTTAAGGAGCGATGTTTTTAAAAAAGTTGAAAGCTTTTCTATGAATGAAATAGATAAAATGGGAACTTCATCACTTATCACAAGAACAACTAATGATATCAATCAAATGCAAAACGTGACTATTATGTCTATGAGATTGATGATAAGAGCCCCCTTTATGATGATTGGCGGTATCATCATGGCACTTACAACCAATCTTGAACTATCCAAGGTGTTCCTTGTGTCTGCACCAATATTGGTAATCGTAATCTCTGTTATTGGGGCGAAAGGATATCCCCTTTTTAAAAAAATTCAGGGAAAGATTGATAATTTAAACAGAGTTCTAAGAGAATCCTTAACGGGCATAAGGGTAATCAGAGCCTTTAACAAGACTGACTATGAAAAAAGACGTTTCAATAAATCAAACAGGGAGCTTACAGACACGGCTTTAAAAGTTGGTAGGCTCATGTCTCTTATGATGCCTTTGCTTAATGTAATTTTGAACTTTACTATTGTTGGTGTTATCTGGTACGGGAGTACCTTAATTGAGACTAAAAACTTGGAAGTAGGACAGTTGATGGCATTTATTCAATATGTGTCACAGATAATGTTTTCTATGATTATGGTTTCCATGATATTCGTTATGCTTCCAAGAGCTAGTGCCTCTGCGGAAAGAATAAACGGTGTCCT
>JALNWH010000094.1 GCA_023230985.1 Bacillota bacterium | reverse complement strand
TAAATCTGCCAAGGAAAGATAACTCTCCATACATGCAGATTGTCTTTTTTTCAAAATTCTTTTTATTTCTAGAAAAATCAATTATTTTAGATAATTTTATCAATACTAGTTTGTTTCGACCTCTTTTACCATTCGTCACCATTTGCTATATTCTTTTTATATTTATTCAATCTATCATGTAAATAGTAATCCGCATCAGTAATGTTATATATAGAATGTATCTCATAATAGATAACGATAATTAGAACTGTACCTCTTTACTATTATCAAAAAAATAATGTTTATAATTGGCTTTATCTTTAGTTATTTTAAGATTCATAGTTGTTTTCCCAGTCCCTTTCTAGACAATTGCTTAAATTTGAAAGCTTACTTCTGCTATATAAGCCGTATGCACTTCAAATTTAAAATCAAACAAGTATTATTTTAAAAATAAACGTTGATATGATCAAAGCTGCTAATAACAGAGGTGCATAGAACCCGTATTCTTTATAAAGGTCTATTGTATCTACATTCATATATTCCAATGTAAATGCCTGACAAAGATGTATCGGTGAAAAGTAGTATCCAATAAAAGAAACACCAAAAATAAAATATATATAAATGTAAAGATTCCATCCTTCAATATTTAATCGGGAGAGCATAGATAGTATTATTGCTAGAGGAGCAGTTGTATTTCCTGTTATATAACCAAAAAAGAATGCAGCGATAAGAAAAACACCCATAAGAGACAAACCGCTGTTCATATTAAACATATTATTAAATAATCCAATCAAACCATCCATATTCAGTATTATATCTTTCATAATAAGAACAGTTACTACCATAAGTGCTGTATTCCAATTAGGTGATTTTATCAGCACCTTGAAAAAATTCTTTTTATCACATAGTATATACACAATAAATATACTGGCGATTAGTGTAATAAAGAATGGCAATCCAAAAAGAACATTAATTACTACAGCTATATAAATCGGTGAAGTATAGATAACCAATTTCAAAACATTTGCCTTTATGTCCTCTCGTAAAGGTAGTTTTTCCGACTTGATGTCTCTTAAAAATAGAATATGCCCTATTATAACTACAGCTATTACAAAGACCATGTTAAGCATAATCAATTTAAATACATTTATACCGGGTATAGTAGCAATAATTATTAAAAGGGAGGTTGAATACGGAAACAAAAACATAGCTAGATGACGAAATACCAAGTTTATTGCCGCTCTTCTAGGTTTGGGAATATCCATTTCTTCCCCAATATTGTATACAAAAGGTGCGGACAATAATGCGCCTCCGGGTATTATTAAAATCCCAACCATAGCAGGTATAATAATCAAAGCATTTTTCTTATTGCGGATTACTTGTAAAATCCCTGTTACTATCTTATCAAGAATACCATAATGACCCATTAGCGCTCCTAGTATGCTTACCATCAAAACGGTCAATATAGTATCAATGGAAGAAAAATCAGTAAACAAATTTATTATTATTTTAAATAAGCTTTTGATACCTAGATTGGATAATAACCCCAAAACCCCCACTGAAACTAAAAGCGTATAACTGAGTTTTAATTTCATCTTAATTAAAATAGGTATAAAAAGAAAAGATATAAATACCGATGTTAACTGCCCCAATTCTCTACAACTCCCTAATCTTAAAAACATAACCCATATCTGTCACGTCTAAAACTGCTTTCATAAATACTATATCGCTTCTATATTAGATTGGTTAATATATAAACTAGCAAAAGAATAATTTATAAAAATCAAATAACCCTTATACTAAACTCCGGACATGAAGCAACACAATAACCGCATTGAATACATTTTGATTGATCAATAAAAGCCTTTTCGTTTTCATCAAAATCTATAGCATCACTATGGCATACGGATATACAAGTACCGCAGCCGACACACATTCCTTGGGATACTCTGACTTGTTTTTTATTCTTTATTTTTATTATATCTTCAAGATTCTTAATGCCACTGAAGTATTTGGTATTGAATTCAACTTCTTCATTGCTGATCATACCAACAGCTATTGAATAATTATTTCCTAAATCAAGAGCATATTCCATGCTGCTTTCAAAATCATCTATCAATGTTCCTCCGCCCAGAACTTTCATCAAATATATTCCCTTACCGTTTTTAGAGCAGATATCCATAGCCTTCTCCATATCGGCTACTGTTCCTTCCAATATACCTCGTCCAATTTTATTAATCAAAGGAAAAACCACATCTATATCATTCCTATAAGCAGCTGCTTGTACAATCTTTACACTGTGAGTTGAGATACCGACAGCTCTTATAATACCTTTTTTCTTATAATCCAATAAACATTGCAATGCCCCTTTTCGTACTTCAAATACATCAGAGCCGACTCTTGCTGCATGTAAGTGAAATATATCTAAATAATCTACACCCATAGATTTTAATGCCTCAAAAATAGCTTCCTCCATTCCCTCATAGTCAACAGCTGTAGACTTTGTAGCGATAACAGGTCTAAAATTTACAGCATTCAAAGCCATTTTTATATGAGGATACGTCTTATAACCTTGTGCAGTATCAATAAAGTTAATGCCGCTGTTTAACCCATAGGCTATTACTTCGCCGCCTTCGGCGACAGGTAAGTTTTTTTGCAAAGGTCCCAATGGCAAGGCACCAAAGCAGAGTTTAGTAACTTCTATACCCGTTTTTCCTAAAACAACTATATCCAAAATACCGACCTCCGTAAATGAATTTTATTTCATATTGATTGTAAATTGCTAAAATTATTGTAACATATTTTTAACAAAATTAATTTTATTCTTTAGCACGGAGGGACGATTTTTAAATGCTTTAAGTAAAGGCATACAAATAAAAATTGATGATGATTCAGATATTAAGCCCGGTGAGGCAAGAATTGTAGATATGGACGGTAAAAAACATGGTGTTTATGTAGATAAAAGCGGCAAACGGCTCAATGCTTTTTCTAAATCTATAACATAAGCTTTTTGTTGTTTCTTTTCTCTTTGTGAGAAGTCGCAAGGTGGATTTTTTACCTTGCAGTTAATTATCTAATTTTGTACCACATTCCGGACAATACTTAGGTTTCTTCCCACGAATATTTAAGGCTTTTTTACAATCCGGACATTTATAAAATATAGCTGCTTGTACTAAACTGCCCAACGTTATCATAGCGCCTATATATGCAATCCACTTTATTTCAGTTAATGCAAATATAAGTGCTATAAAAATACCTGTCCAAAGCCCAATATGCATGATTAAATAGCTTTTATTATAATCCAATATCACTCACCTCTTATAATTTGGCATTCACTGCAACCCTATATATTTTTAATAGGTTTTAGAACAGCTTTTGTCAAAACCATGTTTATCTAAACACAGTATCATTTTTTTAGCAAGGTAACTTTAATGATTTCCGGCCTATTGAATATTCTTACGGGTATTATGCTATTGCCAAGTCCCCTGCTTACAATAAGTGTTGATTGGTTGCGAACATAAGCGCCGCTTGTATATTTCGGAAATAATCCTTGATCCGGTGCAACAAGTCCCCCAATAAGAGGAATCCTAAATTGTCCTCCATGTGCATGTCCGGAAAATATAATATCTATATTTTCATCTGTATATAAATCAAATAATTCAGGTCTATGAAAAAGTAAGATTTGAAAAGTTGAATCATCGGAAAGTTTTGATAGCTCTTCTTTTAGTTTTGATAAATCTGTACCTTCTAAATAATTAGATGTTAAAAAATCCGGATCCGATAAGCCCAAAATCTCTATTTCATGTTTTCCTTCCTTTAGAGCAACCTTGTTATCATCAAGGATCTTAACACCGTAATCTAATAATCTCTGACTTATATTTTTATAATCCTTTGACCAGGCTTCATGATTTCCTGAAACGTAATATATAGGAGCAATTTTCATAGCTCCATCAATAAATTTCATTGCTATATCAAGGTCATACTTTCTCCTGTCTATCAAGTCTCCCGTAATCACAATTATATCAGGTTCAGCAATACGCACTTTTTTTAATAAATATTCCTGATTTTTACCAAAGCTTTTATTATGAAGGTCGGAAATATGAATAATAGAATATCCATTAAATCCATCAGGTATTTTATCATTATAGTAATTAATCTCTGTTACTGTAATATCATTATTTTGCCATAAAAAAAATAACGATATAGAAATTAAGATTATTATAAACATAGATTTTCTCTTTCTAAATCTTCTAAGCATACATCCCCCTGTAATCCGATGAATTAATATTAAGATCTTACATTGGAAACAAACAGGTAGGATCCGTCTTTTTCTTGTAATGTCAGTATCTTCTCTCCGTCTCCTTTAAACTCATCGTCATAAAATAGGCGTATCATGTCACCCGTCTTTTCACCGGCTGCAAATGATATTTTCATGCGATAATTAGTGTCACCATGATATAAATAATAAGCATCGTACTCTTCGAGGTAAGTAAAGTTATCTAAACCTACTTTTTCAGTATCTGCCAATGTGAGCCCCGTATATTCCATAAGCACGGCTTCCATATTATCACGGCTAATTTTTTCGCATCCGCAGTCCGGTTCCATTTCCCATTCATTATATGCTATGATGGCCAATCTTTCCGCTTCCGTGGCAAACATTTCCTCAACTCCACTGCCGCAATAAAACAGATTAAATAAATCAATCTTCTCAGGTTTTTCATAAATTGAACCTAAAAACTGATTTCTGATATTCATGTATTCGCCGTTAAAAAACTCATCACCATTAAAATAATCCAACTCTTCCTTAGTCAATATAGTTGTCTTTGGGCTGGTGCTTTCATTAGTACCTACTGAAGGGGAACAACCAATGAAACTTCCAACAATAACTGCCACAGTTATAAATATCAAAAATGATTTATTAAATTTTTCTGCAAACATATTTCCTACCTCCATATATAAAATTATATTCATTTTATTATGTCACATCGTTTAAAGCGCCCATAAAAATCGGCATATTAAACTCGCTATCTACTATCATAAAGAAAAATGGGCGGTTTAGGTTAACTGTCTTAGGTTCGGCCGGTGCGGCGCATTCCGCTTCCATTTCTACAGCTGTAACAGCACCTGCCTTTGTGCCTCTTTCATCTACTTCAATTTTTGTCTTATGGATAACACGGTTTATAAAAATATTACCATCCCTCGACTGTCCGAGAGAACTAAAATCCGCAAAATCCGCATCAAAAGCGTCCTTTATACCCAAGTCCTTCAGTACTTCTGAAAGCTCTTTGCTATATTCAAATGCAAATTTAGGCATAGAGGTGTACACCTCATTATCTTTTTGGTTTTTAACGGCATTAATTATTGTATTACCGTCTATTAAATCTATAAAGTCCGAGACTTTTAGTCCTTCATCAGGCAGTAATGCCACAAAGGAATATTGATTATTGGCATAAGGCTTTGAAAATCCGATGGCACCTGGCAATTCAATATATCCATATTCAGTACTGTGCATAAAATCAACCGTCTTTTTATTGCCGTCTCGTGTAGTAAACTCGCCTTCACGCACAGAAGTATCTTTGTAAATACTCTGCCACTCAGCATCAAAAGACAGTGCATTTATAAGATACATTACAGAATTTTCGGGTGGCTTTTCTTCTAAAAGCTTTTGAATCTGTCCATCCGTTTTTTTATTCACCCAAGCGTTAATGTCATTTTTTGTGCTGTCATCGAAGGGAGCCTTATAAACCTCGGCATCGTAATAGTCCTTATTTATTTGCAAAAATTCCTTTTCTACTGTCAGGCTTTCTATATCCTTAAACCATATGGAATTGGCAAGGCTCACCTTGTATTTATCGGCAGTGGGAAGGTAGAATTTATAGGCATAGAGATATTCATTCAAGCCATCTATGTCTGTGCCAAAAACCTCCTCCATTTGGGACAGTGTTTCCTTTTCCGCACCGTTTGCTGTCATGGATAAGGCGGAAATGATAGAAAGCGGCGAAATAAGTGGGTTTTCGCTCTCGAGGATTTTCTTGAAAATATTAAGGGAAAAATTAGTGATTTCCGTTGCTTTATCGGCACTGTCTTCCTGCGGATTATCAATGACGATTGGAGTAATGTCATTTCTGTTAACGCCTGCCATTAAGTTTTTGGCAGTTAAATTTGTATTGCTGTTACAAGCTGTTATCATTAGAAGCAGTGCAAGCAGTAAAGTGATTCTTTTCACGCTAAACACCTCCTAATAATTAAGACGATAATTTTGTATAAACGTTCCATGTAAAATATAAAGAATTTTACCTCGTATAGCTCCACTAATGTTCATTATATCCTCTTAAAATATTCTTAGATACTATATATGATTAAATTATAGGTATAGTAGAGAGCAAAATCAATCTTGCTTCAAATACAAATCCAAAATTTATATTAAATAATGCAGCCGGATACCTTGATTAATCAAATGTTATTCGACGAATTATAAATGAGAATATTTTGTATGATAATTATAAATAATAAAGGTAAATTAAGCAAAATGAAAAGATAGGAAATAGTCTTGGTGTCTTCCTTGGATGTGAAGGAAATAATGAGTTTATAAACCAATTTGCACAGGGTATTGCATTTCACCGATTTTGGGATAGAAAGCTTGTATAGTTAAAGCTAACGAATTTTAAAAGTAAAATTCGAATCCGACAACTAATCTGTTTGCCGGATTATTTTCATAGCCATTTTTATACTACATTCAGATAACCCCTAAATCCTTTAATTTACTTAGTGCACAGTGATAGGCAGTATGAATCGCAATGAATATTTAACCTATTCTTAGAAACACTATAATTATATGGAGAATAATGCACTATGACAAAAAAGCTATATCATTCGGGAAAAAAAGAGACAAATAAATATAAAATAATCAATTGGAGGTAAAATTATGGATTCACTATGGGATAGTAGTTTTAGCAAGCCACCCCAATCCTACTGGCTAGCGTCGGTACAAATTCCTCAATTTGAACAGCTAAATGGCGATATTGATGTGGATGTAGCCATAGTTGGAGGGGGTATAGTCGGTATAGCATCGGCTTTTGCGCTAAAGCAAAGCGGATTAAAAGTTGCAGTCGTAGAAGCCGCTAAGGTTTTCCATGGTACGACGGGGCATACTACCGCCAAGCTGACAGCTCAGCACGACATTATCTATTCAACAATAAATACAAATATGAATTTGGAAAGCGCTCAACAATACGCAGATGCTAATAGGGCAGCGCTTATGGCTGTGGATGAAACTATTAGACAAAACAATATACAGTGTGATTTTTCTTGGCAACCCGCCTATGTTTTTACACAAAATGATAACGAAATTCAAAAAATACAAGACGAGGCTAAAATAGCTTCG
>JALNWH010000093.1 GCA_023230985.1 Bacillota bacterium | reverse complement strand
TTTTTCTTCTACCGGTTCCATAGTACTGAACTGTAGCCATAATCACTTCCTCCTTCCCTCTTATATATTAAGCTCAAGCAACTCAGGCTTTTGTGCCTCGTGTCCATGTTCCGAGCCTTTATAAACTCTTAGCTTTTTCAACATTTTCCTGCCTAATGGGTTATGAGGAAGCATTCCCTTCACTGCCTTATAAACGGCAAATTCAGGTTTTTCCGCCATTATTCTTCTATAAGGGGTTTCCTTTAATCCGCCGGGATAACCGGAATGCTTTCTATATAATTTTTGATCTAATTTGTTGCCCGTCAAAACAACTTTTTCTGCATTTATAACAATAACGAAATCGCCTGTATCTACATAAGGCGTATATATAGGCTTATTCTTTCCTCTTAAAATCTTTGCTATTTCACTAGCCATTCTTCCTAGAACTTTTCCTTCAGCGTCTATTACATACCATCTTCTCTCTACTTCATCGGCTTTTGCCATAAAAGATTTCATAGGTTTCCCTCCTCGCAATAGTCTTTAAATCCCATATACATATGTTTTATCCCCACAAATAAAATAATATGCATATAATGCTATAATAATCATATTTTTTTCTATATTAAATGTTGATAATATCTTTGACCCGGGGCAGTGGATCTATATATACAACAATAACATTCTAATATATTGAGCCTGGTGTGTCAACATAAAATACCTTTTCCAAGCATAGACCGTGAGCAGGAGCTGTCGCCCCTAAAATTTTCTTATTACCCGTTTCCAATTTTTTTAATATCTCTTCGATATTTATTTTATTAATTCCCGCATACAATATTGTACCGGTAATCATTCTTATCATTTTATATAAAAATCCATTCCCATGATAAAGTATTTTTATAATATCATCATTTTCAATAATCTCAATGCTGTATATAGTTCTAACTGTATTCTTTATGCTGCTTCCCGCTGCCATAAATCCTTTAAAATCAAAAGTACCGACAAAACAATCTGCTGCTTCTTTAATTTTTTCTATTTCCAGCATTTTTTTATATTTAAAGTGGTACATATAGTCTCTCATTATTCCCGGGGGAAATACGCTGTTATATATTGTGTAACTGTATATTTTTGATTTAGCATCAAAGCAAGCATGAAAATCAATTGGCATTTCCTGCGAATCCTTTACCACTATATCTTTTTTTAAAACAGAGTTGAGTGCCCAGGAAAATTGCTTTTCCGGTATACCCGATTTCGTAATAAAGTTTGCAACTTGGCCTTTAGCATGCACTCCAGCATCAGTCCGGCCTGCACCGATAATATTTACTCTTTCTCCTGTTATTTTAAAAATAGCTTTTTGTAATTCTTCTTGTATTGTTATAGAATTTTTTTGCATTTGCCAACCGCTATATTTTGTCCCATCGTATTCAATTATTATTTTAATATTTCTCATTACAAGAACCTTATCCTATTTAATTTTATACTTTCCGAGGTCGGAAAATTTTCAGTTTTTTATGACAAAAATATAAATATATGTTTATTAAAGATTAGTAATATCATAACCACACATAATATCCATTTATATTTTAAAAGTATAGTATCTGCTCCACAATATTGCTCCAAAAAAAGCAACGGTAATCAAAGACGCACCTAAATCTATTAATTCCAGTTTTAATTGTTTCATTCTTGTCCTATTTTCTCCGCCTCTATAACACCTAGCTTCCATTGCCATAGCAAGTTCATCCGCTCTTCTAAAGGCAGATATAAAAAGGGGTACTAAAAGTGGTATCATAGCTTTCGCTCTTGTTATTATATTTCCTGATTCAAAGTCCGCTCCCCTTGCCATTTGTGCTTTCATTATCTTATCTGTTTCTTCCAGTAAAGTTGGTATAAACCGCAATGCAATTGTCATCATCATTGCAATCTCATGAGCCGGCACGCCTATTTTTCTCAAGGGATTGAGCAATTTTTCTATACCGTCCGTCAATGATATTGGCGATGTTGTAAGAGTTAGAAGGGATGCTCCGGTAATAAGAAATATAAGTCTAAGTGCCATAAAACCCGCCTGTGATAACCCTTCTTTCGTTATTTTAAACCTCCAAATTGTATAAATAACTTTCCCTTCAGTCATAAAAATATTTAAAAAAACCGTTAATAAGATAATCACTATAAGAGGTTTTAGTCCTTTGAATAGATATTTTATTTGAATTTTTGAAATTATAGTTGCCATTGATATAAATGCTAATACAAAAATATATCCATAGAATTTATTAATAAAGAATAATGAAGCGATAAAAGTAAACGTGATTATTATCTTTATTCGCGGATCTAAGTTATGTATTTTTGTATCGCCGGGTATATATTGACCAATCGTTATATCTTTAAGCATTTTTTCTACCTCTTAATACCTTCAATATCATATTTTTAGCATCTTCTACTGATATTGAATCTTCTATTTGAAACCCTTTTTTTCTTAACTCTCTCATTAGATATGAAACTTGTGGAACTCCTAGACCTACATCCTCCAGCATTTCTATTTCTTTAAATACATTATCAGGTGTATCCGTATATATGATTTTACCTTTACTCATTACGATAATTTTATCAACAAGTTTAGCGATATCCTCCATGCTATGGGATACTAATATTACTGTGATTTTTTCTCTGTTTTGTAGTGTCTTTATATAGCTTAGTATTTCATCTCTTCCTTTGGGATCAAGGCCGGCAGTAGGTTCGTCCAATATCAAGACCTTCGGCTTCATTGCTATTACACCGGCAATAGCTATTCTTCTTTTTTGCCCTCCGCTTAAGTCAAAAGGGGATGCATCTTTAAAATCCTCATAATCCAGCCCAACTAATTCCAAGGATGTTTTCACTCTTTTTTCTATTTGTTTATCATCTAATCCCAGATTTTTAGGACCAAAGGCAATATCCTTGTACACAGTTTCTTCAAATAATTGATGTTCCGGATATTGAAAAACTAATCCTACTTTCTGCCTTACACTCTTTAAAGGCACTCCTTTGGTATTTATATCAATATCATCAAGTAGGATTCTGCCTGATGTCGGTTTTAGTAATACGTTTAAATGCTGTATAAGAGTTGACTTTCCAGAGCCGGTATGCCCTATAAGCCCGATAAATTCTCCATCATTTATGCTAATGGAAACATCATCTAAAGCTATTTGTTCAAAAACAGTATCTTTCATATAAATATGTGTTAAGTTTTCTATTTTAATTGGCATAGCTCCACCACCATTTCCTGTACTGTCAAAATATCCGAAGGTAAATCAACACCTTCATCTATCAACATCTGAGCTAATTCTGTAATTTGCGGAACATCCAGCCCCAGCTCCTTAATTTCTTTGACTTTAGAAAAAACCTGTTTTGGAGTACCCTCCAATGCAATCTTGCCATCACCCATAACATAAACTTTATCTGCATTTACCGCTTCATCCATATAGTGAGTTATCAATACTATAGTTATATTCTCTTCTTTATTGAGCTTTATTATAGTTTCAATAACCTCTTTCCTGCCGGAAGGGTCAAGCATAGCAGTAGGTTCATCAAGTATTATGCATTTTGGTTTCATTGATAAAATCCCGGCTATAGCAATTCTTTGTTTTTGTCCCCCAGAAAGAAGATGTGGGCTATGCTTTCTATATTCGAACATACCAACATCAATAAGAGATTCGTCTACGCGCTTTCTGATTTCCAATGGCGGTATACCGAGATTTTCCGGTCCAAATGCTACATCTTCTTCTACAACTGTTGCTACAATCTGATTATCAGGGTTTTGAAAAACCATACCTGCTGTTTGCCTGATATTCCAAAGATTTGATATATCTTTTGTTTCCATACCATTTATATAAACAACACCGAAATTAGGCAATAATAATGCATTTAAAAGTTTTGCAAATGTTGATTTGCCGGAGCCATTATGTCCTAATACTGCTACAAATTCACCTTTTTTTATACTGATATTTATATCATGAAGGGCAAAAAGCTCTTCTGTTTCTTGACTAGGGTATCTGAAGGAAACATTTTCAGTTTTTATCATTCTATACTACCTCTTTTATAAAAATCACAATTCCCGCACCAAAAAACATGGGACTAAGTATTAACTTAATCCCCCGGTTTTTTCGTATTATTTATACTAATTCAAGTAAAACAACTTCAGCTGCATCTCCGCGCCTTGGTGCAATTTTTAGTATTCTTGTGTAACCACCGTTTCTCTCGCTATACTTAGGGGCTATCTCATCAAACAGTTTTTTTACAACATCTTCTTTTGTTATATATGCCATTGCTTGACGTCTGGCATGTAAATCTCCTTTTTTACCAAGGCTTATCATCTTCTCGGCTATGCTTTGTGCTTCCTTAGCCTTTTTATCTGTTGTCATTATTTTACCATGTTCCAATAAACCTGTTGTTAGATTTCTAAGAATAGCCTTTCGATGAGCACTGGGACGTCCAAGCTTTCTATATCCTGCCAAAGTTATACCTCCTCATCCCTTAATCGTCATTCTTTTTTAAACTCAAACCAAGTGAAGCTAGTTTGTTTTGTACTTCTTCTAAAGATTTTTTACCAAGATTTCTGACTTTCATCATATCTTCTTCCGTTTTATAGGTTAGTTCTTCAACAGTATTAATGCTCGCTCTCTTTAAGCAATTAAATGACCTTACGGAAAGATCTAATTCTTCAATTGTCATTTCTAAGACTTTATCTTTTTTGTCTTCTTCTTTTTCTACCATTATTTCTACATCGCTTACGTGTTCAGTTAAAGTAATAAATAGGTTTAGATGTTCATTCAATATCTTAGCGCCTAAACTGGCTGCCTCATCCGGCTTTATAGCTCCGTTAGTCCATATTTCCAATGTAAGCTTATCAAAATCTGTCCTATTGCCAACTCTAGTATTTTCAACGAAGTAATTAACCTTTTTTACAGGTGTAAATATGGAGTCTATAGGTATCACCCCTATAGGTTGGCCGGATTGCTTATTTTTCTCAGCAGTAGCATATCCCCTGCCTTTTTCAACTGTCATCTCCATATATAGCCTGCTTTCTTCTCCTAATGTAGCTATATGCAAATCAGGATTAATTATTTCTATGTCCGCATCTGCAATAATATCTTCTGCTGTAACAACTTGCTCACCTTGAGCCTCGATTCTAATTATTTTATTGTTTTCGCCATGCAATCTAAAAGCGAGTTCCTTGATGCTAAGAATTATCTCCGTTACATCTTCTTTAACACCCGGGATTGTAGAAAATTCATGTAAAACACCGTCAATTTTAACTTGAGATACCGCCGCACCCGGTAAAGCAGACAAAAGTATTCGTCTTAAAGAATTACCAAGTGTTATGCCATTACCTCTTTCTAAAGGTTCAACAACAAATTTCCCATATTTAAAATCCTCAGTCATCTCAACACACTCAATTTTGGGTTTTTCAATCTCAATCATTTTACAAAACCCTCCTTAATCAAAATTATATTTATTTTCGAGGGTAATTGGTAACTACTACTTAGAGTATAACTCAACAATCAAATGTTCTTCTATCGGCATATCAATATCTTCTCTTGCCGGAAGTGAAATTACCCTAGCCTCCATCATTTCAGTATTAACTGAAAGCCATTGTGGAGGAGTTTTTGCTTCTGCAGCTTCCGCTAACTCTTTAAACTTTTCAGTATTTTTACTATTCGCTTTAACAGCTACTAAATCATTGATATCTATCTGATAAGATGGTATGTTAACCTTCTTTCCGTTTACTGTAAAATGACCATGTCTTACAAGTTGTCTTGCCTCGGCTCTGGAATTTCCAAACCCCATTCTATATACAACATTATCCAGCCTTTTTTCTAATAGAGCTAACAGATTTTCACCTGTAACACCTTTCATTCTTTCTGCCTTTTCAAAATATAGTCTAAATTGTTTTTCTAAAATTCCATAAATTCTCTTTACTTTTTGTTTTTCTCTTAATTGTGACCCATAGTTGGATACCTTTTTTCTGCTTTGCCCATGTTGACCGGGAGCATAGCTCCTTCTTGCTATAGCACATTTATCAGTATAGCATCTATCACCTTTTAAATAAAGCTTCATTCCTTCTCTTCTGCATAATCTGCAGACAGCACCGGTATATCTAGCCATTCTTACACCTCCTGTTAATCAAACTCTTCTACGTTTTGGCGGTCTACAGCCATTATGTGGAATTGGAGTAACGTCTTTTATCATACTTACTTCCAAACCAGCCGCCTGTAACGATCTAATTGCTGCTTCTCTTCCTGAACCGGGACCCTTAACATACACTTCAATAGTCTTTAATCCATGTTCCATAGCTGCTTTAGCAGCTACTTCCGCAGCCATCTGAGCCGCAAAAGGAGTACTCTTTTTTGAGCCCCTAAATCCTAAAGAACCGGCACTGGACCAAGATAGCGCATTTCCTACAGAATCTGTAAGGGTCACTATTGTATTATTAAATGTTGACTGGATATGTGCTGCTCCTCTTTCAACATTCTTTCTTTCTCTTCTTCTTCTAGTCCTTTTTGCCTTTGGCTTTGCAACCATTAAGCCATACCTCCTTCTTTTTATTAGTAATTATTTTCTCCTTCTGACTCCTACAGTTCTCTTAGGACCTTTTCTTGTTCTGGCATTTGTCTTAGTTCTTTGTCCTCTTACAGGAAGCCCCCTTCTATGGCGAATTCCTCTGTAGCAACCTATTTCCATTAATCTTTTTATATGCAATGCAACTTCTCTTTTTTGATCACCTTCAACTTTATAACTTTTATCTATAACTTCCCTAAGTTTTCCAACCTCAGCCTCTGTCAAATCTTTTACTCTGGTGTCAGGGTTAACTCCGGCTTCAGCCAGTATTTTATTTGATGTCTTCCTTCCAATACCGTATATATAAGTAAGACCAATTTCTATCCTTTTATCTCTAGGTAAGTCCACTCCGGCGATTCTTGCCATTAAAATCTACACCTCCAATTGTATATTCAATATATTATGGAAACCAATATAGGGCATCTTTTTTCGATGCAGCCGCTCCCGCTATTGATTTATCCTTGTTTTTGCTTGTGTTTTGGATTTTCGCAGATAATCATTACTTTACCTTTTCTTTTAATTATCTTGCACTTTTCACACATTGGTTTTACTGATGGTCTGACTTTCATTTCATAACCTCCTTGATCATTTACCACGCCATGTGATTCTGCCTCTAGTTAAATCATAAGGTGAAAGTTCAACTGTCACTTTATCTCCCGGGAGTATTCGTATGAAATTCATTCGAAGCTTTCCCGAAATATGAGCTAATATCCTATGGCCATTTTCCAATTCAACTTGAAACATGGCATTAGGTAATGCTTCTACAACTTTTCCTTCTACTTCAATTATATCCTGTTTAGACATAAGGTAATCAAACCTCCTGTTAATTTTTCTCTTCTAAGGATTTAAGAA
>JALNWH010000092.1 GCA_023230985.1 Bacillota bacterium | reverse complement strand
GCACCACAACCAAATTCCCCATCATCGGTATGAGGTGCTAATACTAATATCTTATTTAATCTTTCCATTCCATTAAATTGTTAAAAATTATTAGTTACAACATTATCGTTTTCTTTACACTTATCAAAACTATCCGGATAATTTTCAGTAAAATAAATTAAGAACTTTGTTAGATCAAAATTATCAAACAATTTCTTTTCATTTATGCTCTTTTTTATGGAAGTTTTATTTTTAATAATCTCCAATGCTTTTTGTAAAGCAAATTTACCATCTGGAATAACATGCAATAATCCGGAATCAATAAAGGGTTCAAAAACACCAACTAGTAGAGCAGAAGTAGCTATATCAACAGCCGGTGTTCCAAGAAATGCTGCTTCCGTTGCCATCGTTCCACTTTCACCAAAAAATAAATCCGCATAATATAATACATCATGCATTCTTTCGGGCGGTATATTAATTTGATATTCTGCTATCTCATCCGGAAGGGCAGCTTCTGAAGAAATGAAAACCTTATGAGATATTGACAATGTTTTTACAGCCTGAATTTTATCTTCCATACTTAGCCCTTTTTGACCTAAATCATGGCTGGAATGCCATCTAACAAACCGTATAAGAATATATGGACGTCCTTTTTCGATACCTAAAAGTTCATAAATGTCATCATTGGGCACATAATAATCGGGATGCAAATAAAATAGTTCTGTTGAACCATCGAATTTAATGTGTTTTTTGCCAAAATCTTTTCTGAAATATTTCGGCGTTAGAATAACACTTGCAAAGGGAGAATAAGAGGCATGTTCTAATCTTGCATGATCCGTATCGTCAATTACTATACTTGGTATCTTAAGCATCCAACCTGCATGTGCAATATGTATACCTGAAAAACCTATTAAAAGATCCGGATGAAAACGTAAACATTTCCAAATTACAAAACAATCGGTTAAAGGCATTTTAAACAATTTCAGAAAAACCGAAGCCGGATAGTCCGGACGTTTTATATACTTTATTTTATAGTAATCTAATAAATAATGAGCTACATTTCTATTTTTGGCAATTATCAAGAATTCATGTCCTCTTTGTTCCATTTCCTTGATAAAATTCCTAAAATAATGCACATGAGCAGGATGACCGATGTCTATAAGTATTTTCATGATTTATTTATAATATTATCATATAAATTATATATTCTTTTTGCTATTGAAACATCATCTTGCCTAATAGCGATTAATCGATCTCTTCCTTTAGTATTTGTTTTATTATGTAAAAAAACAAAAGCCTGTTTAATATTTTCAGCACAATCTTTTACATTAAATTTAGTAATATAAAATCCATCTTCTTTGCCAAATAATAATTCTATATCTCCTACATTTGTTGCCACAATAGATTTGTTGCAAGCCATCGCTTCTTTGATAACATTTGGACTTCCTTCCCATAAACTCGTTAACAAAATTACATCAGCTGCATTATACCATAAAGGAGTTTCTGAGTGAGAAACATTTTCAAAATAATGCAGTTCCAAGTTGATATCACCTAATGACTTTATAGATTGTAATGCAAGTACATAATTTTTTTCGTAACGAATAGGATTAGCAGGAAACAAAATATGCTTTTTCCACTCATCCCATCCTAATTGTTTTTGACATTTTTTTTTATCCATGGGGACAAATATATGCAAATCAATTCCATTAGGAATAACGTGCACCTTTCTCATACCTAAAGTCTTTTTCATATCTTCTGACTGTACAATAAGATGTTGCCACTGATAAAAAAAAGCAAAAAACTTGATTAGATATTTGTTGAAAAAGTTTGCCTTTACATCACTTCCCATTAACGTTACTGCCAAAGGTTTAGCTCCGGCTAAAGAAGCACAAAAGGCTGAAAAAGAATAATGGGCATGAATAATATCATAACTATTGTTTTTCAAAAGATTCTTTAATGGTTTTATATTACGCAAATAACCTATTATTCCTTTGCCTTGTATGCCAAAGTAATCTATTTTTAAATCTTTTATATGTTTTTCTAATGATAATGCCTGTTTCTTAATAATAGTACTAATTCCATGCTTTGAATTTCCGCTACAAACAAATAAAACTTTCATGACTTTTATTTGATAGATAATAATGTATGATAAAAATCAAGCAAAGTTTTACTTTTATTATCCCAAGAAATAACATCCTCTGCCAGATTTCTTATAGAGGGTCCCTTTTCTTTTAACATCTCTTTATTTTCTATAATATATTGAATTTTAGCATAAATATCCTTTTCGTCTCTGGAAGTTTCAATAAACGCAAATGGATATTGCGTTACAAAATCTATTACTTCACCTACGGGATTTAATAAAACGGGGCGTCCGCATGCCAAATAATCACCTATGCAATTAGGCCAACCTGCTTTACTAGTAAGCACATCTTCTTTAAAAAGAAAAAAAATATCTACACATTGTAATTTTTCATATTCTTTAGAAAAATCTGTCCATCCAAATAATATAAATTTATCGCGTATATCATGATTAATATTATTAAATATATTATTTGATTCTCCAAATTGTAATACTTTAATTTTAATATTATTGTTATATAGAACATTAATTATTGGCATGATTTCTTCTAAATCAGATCCGGTTCTATCAATATATCCCAATGTTAATGTATCTTTTGAAATACAATATTTCTCTTTTAATTGCGAATTATCATATAAAAAAGGTATATTATAAACATCTGATCCCCCATGTATTTTAATAATTCTTTCTTGCTGTTTAAATTGTTCTGCCCTTTCTTTTAATACATCTGAAAGCACGACAACACCATCGGCAAACTTTTTATCTTTTATTTCATATTTTAATTCATACCAACCAAATAACACTTTAAATAGTTTATGCTTATGATCATATGCTCCTCCTTTTCCATACCAATCATACCATTCTGCCACATAAATTGAGTTATGTAATCGTTTGTGTAATCTGCAAGGAATGCCTGAGGAAGGCCGGTGTCCGTTGTCTGTATGTACAACATCGTATTGATTAAAAATTACATATATTATTCTTAAAATGAGGCTTAAAAACCCAAATCCCATTCTCGAAAGCTTTTTTGGAACAATTTCGGGGAAAATAATAATCTCAATATCTGAAACTATTTCTTTTTTAATAAAAAATGAGAAGTTTGGATTGGTTGTAAGGATAGTAACTTTATTCCCGTTTTTGACTAATCCAAGGGCAAGCGGGAAAATACGCCCCCACCCCGATTTTTTATATACACTCGTATGAGAAATTAATATTTTTAATGAACGCATAGATTATCAATTTTTAATAAATCGAATTAACATACTAATCAATCTTCTAAACAACCTTAATAAATTTAACTCTTCTTTGATATAAATACTTTTCAAATGATATTTCCATGTTTTAAAAAATCTACCCATTGAAGGGTTCATGCAAAACATTAAATAATGATTTAAATATTTAATATAATTTTTATCTTTCCCATCCAAATTTAACGTTTTTTCCATTTCATTGTTTGCCTCAATTCTTGTTGTATAATAATCTTGTCTGTCATAGTTGGCTGAAACTCCTATTCCGGCATAGTAAATAGACCCTATTATAGGAATATAATAATTTTTATTTGCATATATTTGTGTTTGAATATCAATTAATCCATCGGAAAATATTCCCAAATCGGGTCTACTCAAGTGAAATTTCTTATAAACCGAAATGCTAACAAGTGTCGTCCTATTACAAATAAGATTCCTTATTTTAAGACTTATCGGATTGTAATTTTTCTCAATCAAATAATTAGAGATACGTTTTCTACTTCCGTCGGGTAAAATTGTTTCATAATCTGTATATATTACAAAATTATCATTTAAAACATCTATATTTTCAGCATTTACTTTATCAATAGCAGCTTTTAAAACTCCTTCACACAACTCATCATCCCCAGAAAGTTGTATGACAATATTACCACATGGTTTAGTCCAGATAAATTCTTGATTTCGATTAATTCCAAGATTAATTTCTTGTCTAAACGGTTTAATTAAATCCGAATAACGATAGTAATAATCCATAATTACCTGCCAATTATTATCTGTTGAACAATCATCGCTGATAATAATTTCATAAATATATTCTTTTTGCTTTAGGACAGAATCTAAAGCTCTCCCTATTAAATGTTCTTGATTGTATGTAATAATTGCAACCGAAATTTTTGGAATCATTATTTTTCCTCTTTAGTGTTTTTTAATAAATTATTATTTGTGACAAAATATGAAAAAATTATTAATGAGAAAAATATAGCTGTTCTATAAACACCCACTCCATTTAATAACAATGTTAATACAATAAAAAAACCAAATTTAAGTCTCATGTTATAGAATTTTGATATAAAAATAGAAGTTTTTATAGTTAGAAAAAAATAAATACTGAGTCCAAATAATCCAAATATAGACATAATTCCAGCAAATCCATTTGTATTATAAAGAGCTGCGTTACTAGTATATGCGTAAGATCTTAATGAATTGGGACCTATTCCTAAAATCGGATGAGAAATCAAATCATTCCATCCAATAACAAGACCCCCCATTCTACCCGCAGAAAATCTTGCGTTAGGATTACTTCTGTAAATCATTTCATCGAGTTCTAATGTATTTTGATACATTTCACTAATTTTTGGAAAAAGAAAATCAATTTTTATAAATAATATAATTAAAATAACAAGAATAGGTGTAAAAAGTATATATCTTTTTAATCCAAGATTTTTATCCGAAATAAAATAATATATAACAAAAAACATAAAAGCAAAAACTCCTGTTGTAGATTGTGTTGAAATAAGTGTAAGGATTAATATCCATAAATTTTTATTGTTTTTCCATTTAAAACCATTATTACGCATAACATTAAAAAACAATGCAGAAAGCAAAAAACAAGCAAAAACAACCGGCTCGATACAAAAACCGTAATTTCGTTGCAAAGTATTGGAGGAATAACTAAAAATCTCTAAAACATAAAATAATATGTAATAAAATTCACTGTTTCTAAATGAACTATTGGCAATACTTCCAAAATTAATAATTTTGGAAAAAGTCGTCAAACTACCAGGACTTATCAAATGCCAAAGCCAAAAAAACAATGAAATAATAGCTAATACACTTACAGCCTTTTCAAATTTATAAAAAAGGTTTGTGCTAAATAATTTAATTAGTGTATATGAAGCCAAAATTAAGGTAGCATATCTTACAAAATGATTTAAAGTTAATTCTAATTCTCCGTAAACTAAAACCAAAATAACACAGTAAACCAACCAAATAAATAAAGCAATAAGTAATTTAGCATGAATGGGTATACGATATAATACCATCATTAAAACCGAAAAAACAAGAAGAACGCCATATCCTAATGAAGACTGATAAAAAGTAATAGCACTAGAAGAATAAAAAATACATACTAATAAAAAAAAATGTTTAATCGGAATCCAAGAAAAAAACAAACGTAAATTTTGCAACATTTTTTATTTATCTTTTATTTTGTGCTTAAGAAGATTAAATATATTTTTTATATTTATAATACTATTTAAATAGTATACAGAAAAAGCTAACATTAATAAAATAAAAATAGAGCCTATCAAATATCTAAGGGTTGAATACCCTATGAATTGTATAATTATAAAAAAGAAAATACAAATAATTATTTGAGGCAACACTATTTTGAAAAAGTCTAAATTAAATGTAAAGTGAAATCTCTTGTAAGTGAAAATATACATTTGAATAGTATAGCACAAATAATTGAATGCAAAAGCAATACCCATGCCTATAAAACCATATAAAAAATACCCAATCACCATAAAAATCAAAGAATATATATTTGCCAACAATTCATTCCAAAAAAATTGTTTGGAATCTCCTCTTGCCACAAAAGAAAAAGACATTGCCCAACTTATTGCCCTAAATATCATTCCAATCATCATCCATTCTACCATTCCTGCAATATCTAAAAATGCCGCGGAATACAATAGTAAAATAATTTGCTTTGCAAAAACCACGAAAGTGATTATCAAAGGACAGATAATTGTAATTAATAATACACTTTGCTTATTTATTATTTGTATCATTTCTTGGTTATTTTTTGCAACAGCAGCTAAACGAGGAGCGTAATCAGAACCCATAGCTGAAAAAATCACACCTATATATGCTGTTGATATGGTTATAGCTGCCGTATATAATCCCACATCTGAAATATCGCCATAGTTTGAAACGAATATTTTTAAAATATAATTTTGTCCTAAGGTGATTACACTTGCTGCTGCAATGGCTAAACCCATAGCAAGCATAATTTTACTTTGTGCAAAAAATTCTTTGAAATTCATTTTTACTTTTTGAAAGCTTAGTTTTTTTGCATAAAAAGTTGTTAGAGATAGGTTTATTAAAGAAACAATGATAATAGCCGGAATTATGGCATTAATCCTCCATATATAATACAAAGGTATAGTTAATAATAAGCCTGCAATACTTCCAAATAAAGAAGCTTTTGCCATATATTTATAATGAAATGTTCCTTGCAATAATACCGTTTGTCCAATACACAGTTGATCGATAAATAAGATTATGGAAACTATTTTAAATCCTATTGAATACTCACTATTTCCAAATGCCCAAATGCTTAACGTATTTGAAAATATAAAAGTAACAACAGTTCCTAATAATCCCGTAATAATAATTAATTTTCTTAAAACGGAAACAGTATTATTTATCTTATTTTGATCACCTGATGTATAAGCTTGTGAAACATCTCTTACGGCACTGGTATGTAATCCAAATCCGGTTAATGAGGCAATAAAACTTGTAGTAGAAGTAATCAAACCAGCAATCCCCATACCAGTAGTTCCTAACAAAACAGCTATAAATTTATTTGAAATTATACCCACTAATATACGAAAAATCTTAACTCCTCCAAATAAAGAAATTGCTTTTATGATATTACCGTAAGAATTTCTATCCGTACTCATAGTATCTTAAATTCATTTATTCTTTTTACAATAGTTTCCATTTCATTTTCAAACATCACTTGACTTATCGGTAAACTCAACTCTTCCTGATGAATTTGTTCCGTAATGGGAAAAGATAAATGATTCCATGCAGGATAACATTTTTGTTTGTGCGGTGGAATGGGATAGTGGATAAGCGTTTGTATACCTTTATCCTGTAAATAGCTTTGCAATTTATCTCTTTGTTTACAACGTATGGGAAAAATATGAAATACATGAGATTTCCAATCCTGTATCTGCGGTAAAATAATATCGGGATGATGGATATGTTCCATATAATATTTGGCCACTTCACGTCTTAATTGATTGTCAATGTCGAGATATTTTAATTTTACACCCAATACAGCAGCTTGTATTTCATCTAAACGGCTGTTGTAGCCTTGGTAGTCGCAGATATATTTTTGGGAAGAGCCGTAATTACCCAAGGCACGGATTATATGTGCCAACTCATCATTGTTAGTCGTTACTGCTCCTGCATCTCCCAAAGCTCCGAGATTTTTCCCCGGATAGAAACTATGCCCTGCCGTATCCCCCAACGAACCTGTACGTTGATTTCCAAAACAGCAACCATGAGCTTGTGCATTGTCTTCTATCAATTTCAAATGATATTTTTTACAGATTTCTCCAATCTTATCAGTATAAGCACAACGACCATAAAGATGTACAATCATTATTGCTTTGGTTTTTGGAGTAATTGCT
>JALNWH010000091.1 GCA_023230985.1 Bacillota bacterium | reverse complement strand
GCGCAGTGGAGGATAAGTTGCGTCAACTGTTTGAGCGAAGCGAGTTTTGGCGCAACCCGTAACAAGCTTACAGATTATTAGTCTTGGAACTCAGCAATCGAATCAAATGATATATGCTTGTATACCTCGATAAAAATAGTATGGGTGTATACTTAATTTTCTTGTAATCTATGAAGAATTAGTGGCCCCAGATCTGTTATGGTGCCTGCACCTAAAGTCATTACCAAATCATCTGCCTTGGCATGTTCTTTTATATATTCTGCAATATCTTCAAATCTTTCAATATAGATAGCATTTTTGCTATATTTGTTTATCTCGTTTGTCAGGTCTTTTGAGCTTATTAATCCGGTGTCTTTTTCCCTTGCAGCATATATATCAGTAATAATTACATTATCCGCATTATAAAATGAATTGGCGAACTCATCTAATAAAAGTTTTGTTCTAGTATATGTGTGGGGTTGGAAAATGCCCCATATTTGATTGTGGGGTATCTTTTTTGCAGCTTCCAAAGTAACTTCTATTTCAGTTGGATGATGTGCATAATCGTCTATTATAGTAATATCCTTACTTTTGCCTATTATTTCAAAGCGCCTGTGAGTACCGTTAAAAATTGAAAAAGTGCTTCTTATTATATCCGGTGAAATATTAAAAAAGTCTGCAACTGCAAAAGTGGAAAGAGCATTTAATATATTATGACGCCCGGGAATTATTAGCTTATACATTCCCATATTTTTATCTTTTTTAAAAATTTCAAATGATGTGTGACCAAAATTATTATACTCAATATTTTTCGCCATGTAATCAGATTCTTTATCAATGCCGAAGGTAACTACATTGCAGTTTACAAGGAGCGGAATTTCCATTGCGTGGGAATTTTCACTGCAAAGAACTAAACAGCCATCCTTCGGAATGAGCCTAGCAAACTTTATAAATGCATTTTTAATACTATCTAAATCCTTGTAATAATCCAAATGGTCCTTTCCAATGTTTAAAATCACGCCTACGTATGGATGAAATTTTAAAAAGTTTTCCATATATTCGCATGCTTCCGTTATGAAATATGAGCTTTTTCCTATCCTTACATTCCCTCCAATGGAATCCAGTTCACCGCCTAATAGTATGGTGGGATCTAAACCTGCATTTTTTAAAACTAATGCTATGGCTGAAGTAGTGGTGGTTTTACCGTGGCACCCGGCAACAGCAATACTATTTTTATATTCTTTCATGATATTGCCTAAAAAGGATGCTCTATCGACAACAGGCAGATCCAGTTTTCTTGCCTTTATCATTTCAGGATTATCTTCCTTTACCGCTGAAGTATAAACAACAAGATCTGCATCTATGATATTGTCTTCGCCATGAGGGATATTGATGACGGCACCGCCTTTTATTAGCTTTCTAATTATAGAGCTATCTTGGATATCTGAACCTGTAACTTTAAATCCCCTATCCAAAACTATTTCAGCTAAAGCACTCATGCTTATGCCGCCTATGCCGATAAAATGAATCTTTTTTATGTTGTTCAAAAAATGCACTCTATTGCACTCCTATCTATTATTTATAAAAATTATGGTATATAAAACCTAGTATAATTCAAACCAACTAAAATATCCATATTATTATTATAACCTTAATAATTGACCTGTACATGATACTTGTTTTTAATATTTTCAAATAGCATTATATTATCTAAGATGATTTACAGTTTGTTTACTACATGAATAAATACCTTGCATTTAGTTACAATATACTTTAAAAAACTGTTTATAAAAATATAGCGGTATTATAATTATATGTGAAATTATAATATTGGTGAAAAGTTATGCATATTTTCTGAAAATTCCCAATAAAAAAGAAGGATATATTTAATTTATGGCGAATACTTTATGTATTCAACTTTTATTGGCTTTGTGTTGGACAGGAAGGTGGTGAGCAATATGGATATTACTGATGTTAGGATCAGGAAGATTAACACAGAAGGAAAAATGAAGGCAGTGGTTTCAGTTACTTTTGATAATGAATTTGTAGTACACGATATTAAAGTTATAGAAGGACAAGAAAATTTATTTATTGCAATGCCCAGTAGAAAGACACCCGATGGAGAGTTTAAGGATATAGCTCATCCTATTAATTCTCCTACTAGAGAACGGATTCAAACGGCAATTTTAGCGGAATACGAAAAAGTTAAAGATGTAGAATAATTTATTTTAAAGGTCCCTTCTTAATCAGAGAAGGGACTTTTTGCATTCAATCAGGGTATCATATCACATTTAATTCGAATATATATATTAGTGGCATAAACAAATGGGAGGTTAATCAATGGAAGATATGAAGCTAATGGAAACGGATGAAATGAATTTGCAGTACATGGATTGCCCTATGATGAATTGCCCTATATTTCAATGGGGAATGTATAAATGTCCTATTTTGCATATGATGGCTATGAATAATGCAACTAATTATCAAGATGTTATGTTAAATGAAAAAGTACATCCATGGGATTTGTCAACAGATTGGTGTATGAAAGAGTGGTATGCGGAAGACGAATGATATGTAAATGCCGGAAAATGAAATCCGGCTTTTTTTTATGGTTTATTGACTATAAAAATATAAATAACTTTTTTTAAAAATTAGGTTATGATAAAATAAAGAGTGCGGAGTCCCAATAATATTGTTTTGTTTTAGAATAAGATTGCTGTTAGAGGTGATAATTTGAATAGTATATCTAATTTACAAGGGGTCATACTAGCTGCAGGCGAAGGTAAAAGAATGTACTCAAAGAAACCAAAAGTGTTGCATGAGATTTGCGGAATAACAATGGTAGAACATGTATGCAATGCTGCAAGATTGGCTGGAGTTAGCGAAATTATTGTTGTTACAGGACATGGTGGAGATGAAGTACGAAAGAAATTGCAAGGACTGAAGTTTGTAAATCAGGAAAAGCAATTGGGTACAGGCCATGCGGTTATGCAAGCTGAGGAATTTATAAAGGATGGTACAGTTTTTTTATTATGCGGGGATACACCTTTATTGCAAGCTGAAACTCTTAAAAATATGTATAAGTTTCATATAGCAGAGCGAAATCAAGCTACTGTATTAACAGCTAAGTTTGAGAATCCATATGGGTATGGAAGAATAATAAGAGATAGTGATGGAAATATAATTAACATAGTAGAAGAAAGGGATACTAATTCTAATCAAAAAGAAATTTCAGAAATTAATTCCGGCATTTACTTATTCGAAGGAGTTTTATTAAAAAAATTTTTAAAACTTTTAAATAATGATAATGACCAAGGTGAGTATTATATTACTGAAATTATTAAAATATTTAGTAATAAAGATTTAAAAGTCGGAGGATTTTTAATTGATAATTCCAGGGAAGTCATGGGAGTAAATAACAGATTGCAATTGAGCCAAGCCGAGGCTTTCACGAGACAAAAGATTAACGAATCTCATATGTTAAAAGGTGTCACCATAGTAGATCCTATAAATACTTATATCGATCATACGGTTCAATTAGAAAATGATGTGACAATCTTACCGGGGTGTATAATATCCGGCCACACGAGTATTAAGGAGGATTCAGTTATAGGGCCAAACACTCATATAATAAGCAGCCAAATAGGTAAAAATGTAAAGATTAAAAATTCCGTGGTAGTAGAAAGCAAAATAGATGATGGCACCTGTATAGGCCCCTATGCAAACTTAAGACCCGGTAATGTAATCGGTAAAAACGTGAAGATAGGTGATTTTGTTGAAATGAAAAACTCAATCTTTGGAGATAATTCAAAGGCTTCACATCTTACTTATATCGGAGATGGGGACGTAGGTGAAAACGTAAATATAGGCTGTGGTGTTGTGTTTGTAAATTATGATGGTAAAGAAAAGCATAGAACAGTGCTTGAAGATAATTGTTTTATAGGTTGTAATACTAATCTAATCGCACCGGTCACAGTTGGAAAAAATTCTTATGTCGCTGCCGGGACAACAGTAACTAAAGACGTTCCCGATACTGACTTAGCTGTAGGAAGAGCAAAACAAGAAAATATAGCCGGATGGGTCAAAAGAAAAGGCTTATTAAAATAAACATAATTTTTAGGGGGTTTAAAAATGTTAACTCATGATGAATGTATTAGAGTTTTTCACTGTAATGCTAATAAGGCATTAGCAAAAAAAATTGCGGATATTTTAGGTATACCGGTGGGAGACTCACAAGTAGGTACTTTTAGTAACGGTGAGATAAGTGTAAACATTAATGAATCCGTAAGGGGAATGGATGTCTTTCTTATACAATCGACGAGTTCGCCTGTAAATGATAATATGATGGAACTATTGATCATGATAGATGCATTAAAGAGAGCTTCTGCACATAGGATTACGGCTGTGATACCTTTCTATGGTTACTCCAGACAGGATAGAAAATCAAAGCCAAGAGAGCCTATTACTGCAAAACTGGTAGCAGATTTGATTACTGTTTCAGGGGCCGATAGAGTGCTGACAATGGACTTGCACGCACCTCAAATTCAAGGCTTTTTTGATATACCCGTTGATAATTTATATGCCATACCTATAATAGCAGCATATTACAGAGAAAAATCCTTGGATAGCGTTACTGTTGTGTCTCCTGATGTAGGAGGAGTTTCGAGAGCGAGATCATTGGCATCCAGATTAAATGCTGCTCCTTTGGCTATTGTAGATAAAAGAAGGCCGAGAGCAAATATAGCTGAAGTAGTGAACGTTATAGGTGATATTAAAAATAGAAATTGTATTATTATTGACGATATGGTTGATACCGGGGGATCCGTAGCTAATGCGGCTAAGGTATTGATGGATATGGGTGCTAGAGATGTGTATGTAGCATGTACTCACCCGGTTTTATCAGGACCTGCCTTTGATATAATTGAAGAATCTGTGATAAAAGAACTAGTGGTTACTGATTCAATTCCTTTGCCAAAGGATAAAAACTGCAGTAAGATTAACGTGCTTTCAGTGGCTCCTCTTTTTGCAGAAGCAATTCACAGAATTTATGAGGGCTTGTCTGTAAGTAAATTATTTGACTGATAGAAGTCAGTGGATTGTTAAAGTTATTATAGTTATCTTGGATTTAATTACGAGAATTGGTATAGGAAGAAGCAAAAATGTATATTGTAGTTGGTTTGGGGAATCCGGGTAAAAAATATGCAGGTAATAGGCATAATATAGGTTTTATGGTGGTTGATTATTTATCCGGGAAATATGGATTTAAAGTAAAAAAAATAAAACACAAGGCACTCATGGGTGAGTGCCATATTGGCATGGAAAAAGTTGTTTTTGCAAAACCACAGACATATATGAACTTAAGCGGTGAAAGTATATCAGAAATAGTAGAATTTTATAAGATTCCTATGGATAAGCTAATAGTTGTCTATGATGATGTAGATTTAGACACCGGAGTGATTAGAATCCGAACTAAAGGCAGTTCGGGTACACATAATGGAATGAAATCAATTATATATTTATTAGATAGAGATGATTTTCCCAGAGTGAGGATAGGTATAGGCAATCCTCCTCCCTATATGGACTTGGCTGATTATGTGACTTCTAATTTTTTGAAAGAAGAGATTACTATTATGGAGGATGCGGTTATAAAAGCCGCAGCTTCTATTGAGGAAATTATAAAAAACGGTATTGATATTGCTATGAATAAATTTAATTAGAATTACGGGATGTGAGATGTATATATAATGATTTAGAGGGAGGGAAGTATCTTATTGAATTTTGGTAGTATCATGTTACCTTTAGAATCTTTAGATGGTTTTAGAACCTTAAAAGATTCTATCGAAAACAGAATAGACGTGACTGAAGCTCACGGTCTTTCCGATGTACAAAAAGCGATGATAATAGCAGCACTGAGTAGAGTAACGAATAGGACATGCTTGATAATAACGGATAATGATGTATTAGCTAAAAAGTTTTATAAAGATATTTCCTTTTTTGATTATGATGCAGCAGTCTTTTTACCTTCATCTGAAATGATTTTTCATAAAATTGATGCAAAAAGTAATGATATAAGGGTAAGCAGAATAAAAGCCTTGAGTAGCCTAGGACCAAGGCTTATTATTTGTGCTTCCTTGGAAGCTGTTTTGCCAAAGCTTACCGACCCGATTTTTTTTAATTCAAAATTTAAAAAAATCACCGTCGGTGATGTAATGCCTGTAATAGAGTTTATTGAATACTTTATAGAATCAGGATATGAAAGAGTAGATATGATTGAAGGAAAAGGACAATTTTCCATTAGAGGAGGAATCATTGATTTTTATCTGCCTACGGAGAGCTATCCTTTTAGGGTTGAGCTATTTGGCGATGAAATAGATTCTATAAGATATTTTGATTTGGAGAGCCAACGTTCTTTGGAGAAACTTGACAATATTAGGTTATCGCCAATGAGAGAAATCTTATTTGAAAAGGAGGATTTCAACAATGGCGCCCAGAAGCTGGAGGATGCTTTACAGAAAAGGTTGGCAATTTTAAAAGAAGGTAAGGATAAAAAAATAAATATAGATGAAGATAAATTCGAATCAGATATTGATAAGATGAGGAAGAACATATATTTTGAAGGAATAGAATCATATATATCTTATTTCCCAAACAAAGATTATTGTATATTTGATTATATAAAAGATGCTGTTATTGCAATCGATGAACCAAATCGGATAAGGCAAAAATACGACAGTATTAACCTACAATTTACTGAGCAATTTAAGCGTTTATTGGAAAAAGGGGAAGTACTGCCGGGACAATATGAAGCACGGTTTACTTATGAAGATATTTTAAGCAAAATATCAGGCAACCAGTTAATATGCTTTAATACCTTGTTAAAGACTGTCAAGGATTTTAAACCTAAAAAAATCATCGGTTTTATATCCAGAGGTATGCAACCTTTTCATGGGAAGATAGATTTCTTAATAGAAGAAGTTAAAGCTTTAAAGGATAAAAAATACAAAGTCCTAATCTTAGCCGGCGGTAGTGAAAGAGGGAAAAGGCTCAGGGAAGAGTTATGGAATTTTGGAATAGAAGCAATATATAGCGATAGATTGGATTTTAAAATCCAAAATGGACAAACGGTCATAACTCACGGACATATCAGCGGAGGTTTTGAATTCCCTTCTATTAAATTTGCGGTAATTACGGATACTGAGCTACTGGGAGCCATTGTAAAGAGAATACCTAAGAAAAAAGGAAGCAAAATTAAATTTTTCAGTGATTTGAAAGCAGGAGATTATATTGTTCACGAGCATCATGGTATAGGTCAATACATGGGGATAGAACAATTAAAGGTGAATAATATTACCGGAGATTATTTGCATATAAGATATTACGGAAATGATAAGCTTTATATACCAACGGATCAATTCGATTTGATACAAAAATATATCAGTGGTGAAAGAGCACCCAGGGTAAACAGACTTTCGGGAGTAGAGTGGGCTAAAACAAAGGCAAGAGCGAGAAATGCGATTCATGACCTTGCTATAGAATTATTAGGCCTATATGCAGAAAGGCAAAAATTAAAGGGATTCACTTTTTCCAGTGATACAAGATGGCAAAAAGAATTTGAAGACTTGTTTCCTTATAACGAAACGCCGGGGCAGTTAAGCAGTATAGAAGAAATAAAGCAAGATATGGAAATGGATAAAGTAATGGACAGATTGCTGTGCGGTGACGTTGGTTATGGTAAAACAGAAGTTGCACTCAGGGCTGCTTTTAAATCAATTATGGACGGTAAACAGGTATGTATTTTGGTGCCGACTACTATTTTAGCTCAACAACATTAT
>JALNWH010000090.1 GCA_023230985.1 Bacillota bacterium | reverse complement strand
CTTCATTACTGTTCTCTCCTATCAGATCCTAGTGTTTTACTGTGTTAAAATATTTATATTCGACAAAGCTGATTAAAAAACCTTTTAACACTTATCTCTTTTACTAATTAGTTTATAATACTTCTCAAAGACTTTCAAAGCCTTTTTTGGTATTAACATAACTTTTTTTAATTTTAAAGCTTTAGCCTTAAAAAAGCTCCTTATAATTATAATCGGTTTTATAAGAGTTTTCTTAAATATTTTCAGCGGATATAAAATGTATCTCATAAATTTTATTGCAATTTTATAAAGAAATTCAAAAATCTTTACAAGTATATATTCAAAAATCCTTCCGATGATTTTCACATATAAAAAGAATCCCACAATAAACCCTATAAATACGTAAACCCTCAAATCACCATAATTGCTGGAAAATACAATATAGACAACTACCAAAAAAATTCCAAGTAGAAATAGTATGTCCCAAAGTGATGTAATCAATGTTTTTGTTCGCCTATTGCCCTTTATTGCTCTGTATACGTCATACAGTAATCCTATCAACAAGCCACCATATAAAGTAATAGAAAACATAAAAATTTGAAACTGAACTGTTTCCATGAGAAGACCTCTTATTTAAATATACTTTTGAAAAAACCTTTTTCTCTTTTACGTGAAGTGTTTTCTGTATATATGCAAGAGTAAACAAGTCCGTGTAAAACAACATTTCCCTCGTTTATGTCCAAGCTCTTTATATGCAAATCATTGCCTTTTATAACCAAATCACCTAGTTGGGTGCTTATAATTACTGTATTATCATCGAAGCTTCCCACATCATCTACACCACTTATAGCCAACTTTTCTCTCCCCACCAAAGATAGCTTATGTTCTTTACCTTTCATATCCTTGATTTCACTCATACTAAAAACCCCCTACACATATACATCCAACCATTATATTTGCTTATAATATTTATATGCATAGGTTATTATATTATGAATGTCTAAGTATCCAGTATTCTATACATGTCCTTCGCTTCGTCTTTTAGAGCCTTTTCATTAATGGCAACAATCTCAAGTTTTAGTTTTCTTTCACCGTATGCAATTTCTATAATATCGCCAATCTTAACTTCAGATCCTGGTTTTGCACTTTTACCGTTTAAAGATACCTTTTTACCTTCACATGCCTCTTTGGCTACAGTGCGTCTTTTTATTAGCCTGGAAACTTTTAAATATTTGTCCAGTCTCAAAAAATCACTCCTACCCAATAGATTTAGTAAACAATCCAACAATAAAAAATCAGGCCACCGACCTGATTTTTTTATGTATCCCCTTTTACTTATTAACTGTTTCTTTAAGATCTTTCCCGGGCTTAAATGCAGGAGCCTTTGATGCAGGAATCTTTATTTCTTCTTTTGTCCTTGGATTTCTACCTACTCTAGCCGCTCTTTGTTTAACTTCAAAAGTACCAAATCCAACTAATTGTACTTTTTCTCCTTTTGAGAGACTTTCCTTTACGGAATCGATAAATGCTTTTAATGCTTTTTCTGTATCCTTTTTAGTCAATTCACTTTTTTCAGCCATGCTGGCAATAAGTTCAGCTTTGTTCATTAAATAATCCCTCCTAACTATTTATTCATGAGTTCTATAAGCATATTCTCTATTTCTGGCAAAAATCCTTCTTTTTAATGCTTACTTTTTATCATTTTTAGTAAATTTTTGCGTTTTTGCCTTATCCCACAGTAAATCCATCTCATGTAAGGTCATTATATCAAGGTTTTTACCAAGACTCAAGGACAATTCTTCCATAAATTTAAATCTATATAAAAATTTTTCTATTGTACCTCTGAGAGCTAATTCAGGTTGGATATTTAAGAATCTAGCAACATTAACCACTGCAAATAATAAATCTCCAATTTCTTCTTCTATTTTATCAAACTTTGTTGATTTATATACTTCTTTTAATTCCAGCAATTCTTCATCAACTTTTCCCATGGCACCATCTACACTATCCCAATCAAAACCTGCTAAGGCTGCTTTTTGCTGAATTTTATAGCTTCTAGTCAAAGACGGCATAATTTTTGGTATACTTTCTAACGTATCAAAATAACATTTTACTTTCTTTTCTTTTCTTTTGGATGCTTCCCAATTTTCTAATGCTCCCGACTCAGAAGAAGCTTCGGTTTCACCAAATACATGCGGGTGTCTGGTTACAAGTTTATTTACCAGTCCGGTTACAATATCATTTATATCAAATTCACCATTTTCCTTACCAATTTGTGCATGGAAAATAATTTGTAATAATACATCTCCTAATTCTTCAATCATAGATTCTATATCTTCTTCTTCAATAGCTTCAAGGGCTTCATAACACTCCTCAAGCAAACATGGTTTCAAAGTTTGATGGTCTTGTCTCCTGTCCCAAGGGCATCCGGAATCACTTCTTAATATCTTCATAATAGATACCAAATCATCAATAGTATTAAATTTTTTGTTGTCTACAACTTTCGGTATATAGATGCTAGTTAAATAATCCACCCATTCTATTTTATCCAATTCATAGAGCTTTATCCATTGAAGCTTTTCTATACCATCTGCTACTCTAAGGACACAAATACTTTGATCATCATTGTAATAATCCATAAGCTTTAGTTTTATTTCTGATGCTATAATTTTACTATAGACTTGAGTAATAATATTCCCGCAATCCATGTCCGGGTTTTGTTCGCCTAATCTCAGTCCGTCAATTATTTTTAAACCTTTTGAAATATCAATCCTAAGAGATGCTGACACCGCATCTATAAAGCTCATTGCAGATACAATTTGCAACTCCGCTATGCCTTTAGATTTTCCTATTATGAGTTGTACACTTTTTTCAGCTACAAATGGATGACCGGGAACAGCATATACTACTTCATCGTTTTCTTTTGCCATATTTATAATTCTATCGGAAATTTTTTCGTATACTTCTTCAAAATTATCTGATGAGTCATAAATATCATCGCAGCTATGAAAAGATAAACCTTCTAGTTTCAAATCATCTACCAAAGGATGTTTTTCTGTCCTTAGCACAAGGCATTTTGCAGATTTTAAAATATTCAATGCCTTTATTGTTAAATCTTCGTAATCTCCGGGACCAAGACCAACTATAATAATCTTATTCATAATATCTCCCTTTCTTATAACAGCTTTCTTTTCTTAAGTATTTTAGAAAGTCTTTGACCTCCGGGGGCCATTTCTAGTTCTTCAATTTTCAGACTACCTGTTATTAGTATTAAAATACTATATACAATGACTGCTATAAAAATACTGATTAAAACTGATATAGAGTTTTTTGCTGTCTGAGCATAAAGAAACTTATGTGCAAAGTTTGCTGCCGTTGCCATAACAATTGTAGCAAAAATAGGCTTTATCGATATACTCGCAAATCTAAGACTTTTACCTTGATATTTGAAAAGGGCTCTCATATTCAAACCGGCAGCGACAGTGTAACCAATTACGGTACCTAATGCTGCTCCCTTTATATTTACACTGGGTATAGAAGTCAAGTAATAGCTGATTGCCGCTTTAACCAATGCTCCTATTGTTAGATTGATTACAGGTATCTTTTCTTTATTCATTCCTTGTAGTATTCCTGTCATTGTCTGAACCAATGTAAGAAATATAACTGCAGGTGCCAAGTATCTTAAAGAAATTCCCAGGGATTCAGTTTCTCCGGGATAAAACATTTTCATTATGGGGCTTGCTAAAACAAAAAGCCCGGCTGAAGCAGGCAAACCTAATAAGAGACTCATCTTTATTGCCAGCTCACTCTTTTTCTTAACTGTTTCTATATCTCTTCTTGCCATAGATTCAGAAATTGACGGAACAAGACTAACGGCTAACGATATGGTGAATACCTGAGGCAAATTAATAAAAGATGTAGCAATTGCCTTTAATTGTCCAAATAGCATGGTAGCCGTTAACTGATTAAATCCGGCAGCTTGCAGTCTATCCATAACAATAAACGTATCCAAAAGTCCCATTATTGGCATTATACTTCCACCTATAGTTATAGGAATGGAAAATTTAATAATTTTTCCTATTATCCTTCTAGTATTATCTATTATCAAACCTTTATCGCTTTTAATATCGTCAAATATGCTCTTTCTTCTTTTCAAATAAATAGCATAAAGGGTGACAAAACTGAATACACCGCCAAAAACAGTACCAAATACAGCTCCGGATGCAGCCCTTTGATATCCTAAAGGCAATAAAAGTATTGATAAAACAAATCCTATAATTACCCTGGTAATCTGTTCAACAACTTGGGATATTGCACTTGGATTCATATTTTGCATACCTTGAAAATATCCTCTAAACGCAGCGCTCATTGAAACAGTAAAAATTGCCGGTGACACAGCTATAATAGCAAAGTATGAACCGGGGTTTTTAACTAATTCAGAAAAATATTTTGCATTTAAAAAAAGAATCAATGATAGTGTGGAACCTAAAAAAGCAAGTAAAGCCAATGCAGTTTTAAAGACTTTATGAGCTTCAAGCCTTCGCCCTACTTCAATCCTTTCCGAAACCAGTTTAGAAATTGCGATAGGTATAGAATAAGATGAAAAGTTAAGTGCCAATATATACAAGTCATAAGCTGTCTGATAGTAAGCCATGCCTTCTGAGGTAATTATACGACCTAAAGGAATCCTATAAATTGCACCTAAAATTTTTGCAATAATTCCGGATATAGTTAATATCAAAGCACCTTTAACAAAGGATTGCTTCTTGTTCTTCATGATTGACCTCCAAACCAAATAACTAAACAAATACATTCTAACATATCTATAATCTAAAATATACAAATATCATTATTGATAGAACTTAATTATTATATTTCGTTACTGTTCACACCCTAACTATTTCTGATAAGCAGCTTATTAATAATCTACAATAAAAAATATAAATATATACATGTGTGAACAGTAACTATATTCCATAAATAAAAGATGGCAGCTCTTGGATTCCCGGCTGCCATCGCTTCTTAATCTTCCATTTGTTTTCCTAAAAAACTTGCCGCTGTTTCTGCTATCTTCATCTCCAAATCACCCATATTGGCATTTGTTTCTTTACTAAGAATGATAACCGCACCAATAGGATCCCCTTCAGATACTATTGGTGCCAATACACCGGATGTGTATTTTGGCGGCCCTTCTTCATCGGCAGTAATATTGACCTTTTTTCCATTACTGCCATCAAAAACAACGGTCATCTTTTCATCAATAATTTTATCTACTGCGGGACTTACTTTTTTATCCATAAGTTCTTTCTTAGACACACCTGACACAGCAACTATAGTATCACGATCTGCTATGCATGCAATATGGTCTAAAGAACTATGTAGCGAATCTGCATACTCTTTTGCAAAATCACTTAATTCGCCAATGGGAGAGTATTTTTTTAAAATAACTTCCCCTTCTCTATCCGTAAAAATTTCCAAGGGGTCGCCTTCCCTTATGCGCAATGTTCTTCTTATCTCTTTTGGTATAACAACTCTGCCAAGATCATCTATGCGCCTAACTATTCCTGTTGCCTTCATGTTTTACCCTCCTTTATATAATAATTTTTACTATATCCAATACTTATTATTTAACAGAGGGTAATGTTTTATACACATATTAGAAATTATAGAAATTTAAATGCACCAAGATTTTACAAGTTCTTTTCAAACCTTTCAACTTCTGCCTCATCATATAATTCCTTAAAAGCTATACTAAAATCTGTTTTCTTTTTCTCCATCAGCATTACAGTTTTTAATTCATCCTTTACATCTTCAAGATTGTCAATCCTTTTATCTTCTACCTTGATTATATGAAATCCATATTGACTCTTTACAATATTGCTTATTTCACCGGGTTTTAATGAGAAAGCAGCTTCTTCAAATGGTTCTACCATTTCTCCATGTCTGAAATATCCCAAATCCCCATTATTCTCCTTTACACTTGGGTCTATTGAATATTCTTTTGCTAGGGCGTTAAAGTCTTCACCTGCATTTACCCTTATAAGGATTTCCCTTGCTTCATCTTCCGTTTCCAAAAGTATATGACTAGCTTTTATTCTATAGAACATATCCATATGCGTTGTGTAATAGGCTTCGATTTCTTCATCAGCAATATCTATATCTTTTGTTATAATCTCTTTCAGTTTATTGATTACCAAACTTTTTCTTATAGATTCTCTAAAGTAATCTACGTCCATTTTTACGCCGTCTAAAAATTCTAAAAACTTTTCTTCTGAATTAAATAACTTTTTGAATTTTTCATATTCTTCCTCAATTTCTTCTTGAGAAGCAACTATATTCAATTCTTCAGCTTTTTTTAGCTGAATTTTATCCTCTATCATTTGCTCCAATATTTGTTCTTTTGCTAAATCTATGTACTTCTTACCCATATAGCTCTTGTCCCAAATATCAGCACCTTGTCTCATCTCTTCTTGAGTCTTAAAAACGGCAAAAATTTTATCAAACTCATCTTTTGTAATAGGCTCTCCATCTACCCTTGCTACAATTGATTTGTCCTCTTCACTTTCTTTTACCCTTATCATTCCGCAACCTGATATTAAGATTATAACCAGAAAAATTACTAAGCATATATATTTTTTTGGATTTTTCATTTGGTTTGACACCCCTTTAATTCACATTTTTCCGCTAGTTTATTCTTTATGTTTAATGTATATTCTAAAAAATCTATTATGTTTTTTAAATATTTATCAGTTTTATTTACTTTAACTTTTAGTGAAAAATAGGGTTCTTCACTACCGTTAAAAGATAGGACTTTATTATATTGATTCATAATCTCCAGCACTGCCATCGCTTCTAGGTGTTTAGCGCTTTTAAATTTAAATTGAACTTCTTCATTTTTTTGAACAACGGATATTATTCCGCACAATGAAGCAATATGTTTTATATATGAAATTTGCAGTAAATTTCTTAATTTTTCAGGAATATCACCATAGCGATCTTCTATTTCTTCTTCTATATCATATAAAAACTCTTTACTGTCAATAGAAGCTACTTTCTTATAAATTTCTATTTTTTGATTCTCATCCTCTATATAGGATGATGGTATATATCCTTCAATATTTATTTCTAAAGCAGTCTCAATTTTTTCTTCCAATGGTTTTCCGGTTAGCTTCCTAACTGCTTCTTCTAATAGTTTGGTATAAAGATCATAACCAATTGCCTCCATATGCCCGTGCTGTTCCCTGCCAAGCAAATTCCCCGCTCCCCTAATCTCTAAATCTCTCATAGCTATTCTATAACCTGAACCAAACTCTGTAAACTCTTTAATCGCCTGAAGCCTTTTTTCAGCCGGTTCAGTAAGTACCTTATCTTTTTGATAAGTTAGATAAGCATTTGCCAATCTATTGGAACGCCCTACTCTTCCTCTTAATTGATATAATTGAGATAAACCCAACCTATCTGCATCATATACTATTATAGTATTAACATTAGGTATATCAAGTCCGGATTCAATTATTGTAGTGCAAACCAAAACATCAAATTCTCCATTGAAAAAATCCAGCATGGTGTTCTCTAAAACTCTTTCTTCCATTTGACCGTGAGCTATTTCCATCTTTGCCTCCGGAATCAAACGCTTTAACTTGCTTGCTATTTTTTCTATAGTTCTTACTCTATTATAAAGGAAATATACCTGACCCCCACGATTAATTTCCTTTATAATCGCTTCTTTAATAATTTCATCATTATATTCCATAACATAGGTCAAAACAGGATATCTTTCTTCCGGTGGTTCCTCTATTACGCTTATATCCCTAACGCCAATAAGTGACATGTGAAGGGTTCTTGGAATAGGCGTTGCAGTTAACGTCAATACATCAACGTCTTTTTTTAATTTTTTTATTCTTTCTTTATGTTTAACGCCAAAACGTTGCTCTTCATCAACTATAAGTAAACCTAAATCTTTAAAACCTACATCTCCTTGTACCAGTCTATGAGTACCAATAATCAAATCTATTGATCCTCTTTTTAGACCATCAATTGTCCTTTTTTGTTCTTTCTGAGTTCTAAACCGAGATAGCAAATCTACAGTTATAGGGAAATCTTCAAACCTCTGAACGCAAGTATTATAATGTTGTTGAGCTAAAATAGTAGTCGGCACCAAAATACATACCTGTTTACCGTCCATAATTGATTTAAAAGCAGCCCTGAGTGCAACTTCTGTTTTACCATAACCAACGTCACCGCACAG
>JALNWH010000089.1 GCA_023230985.1 Bacillota bacterium | reverse complement strand
GTCCCTCCCATTGCCGGTATAATGATAGCCGACTATTGGATTATCGGAAAAGGGAAACCGGAAAATTGGTACCCGGTTAAGGGTATAAACTGGATAGGTATACTTTCTTGGGCTGCCGGCTCAATTGTAGCACTCTTCTTCAGTTTTTTCAGTCCGGCGCTGGATGGGATAATAGTTTGCCTTATTTCTTACCTGATACTAATTCTGCACTTAGCAAAACTGTTTTGGCGGCGGAAGGAAAAGTTAATATAGGAGATATTTTGAAGGAGGAAGCGATGTGAATATAAATAAAAGAATAATTGAAGCCGCAAAAAAGCTGATCATAAACTGTATGGGGACGAAAAAGAATGAACAGCTCCTGATTGTGGGTGATGAAAAAACCTCTAAGCTTGCTTACGGTTTTGTTGCAGCGGGAAGAGAATTGGGTTTCGCAACCACTTATGTCGAGGCGCCTATTCAAACAAAAGGTGAACCGCCTGCACCCGTGAGTGCAGCCATGACGGAGGCGGATGTAGAATTCCTTCTTACATCCATGAGCTATTCCCATATAAATGCACGCATTGCCGCAACGGAAAAAGGTATACGTATAGCATCCATGCCCATGATGAATACAAATATTGCGGAAAATTACCTTGATGCCGATTATCCTTTTATAAAAAATGTCAGTGAAAAACTCTCTGACATTTTAACAGCAGCAAAAGTCGTCAGGGTCACAACTGAAAAAGGAACGGATGTGACACTTTATATAGAAGGCAGATCGGGCTTAGCCGATACGGGAGACCTCACTGGCAAAGGCGCCCTAGGTAACCTACCGGCAGGTGAAGCATATATCGCACCTTTAGAAAACGTAGGCGAGGGTAAAATAGTAGTGGACGGATGTATTGCATATATTGGGCCGGTAGAGGATGATGTCATAATCAATCTAAAAGACGGGCGCATAGCCTCCATTGAGGGAAATAAAAGTGCAATTGCCCTTAAAAAGTTTTTAGAAGATAAGGATGAAGAAGCCTGGGGACTAGCGGAATTCGGTATTGGTACAAATCCGGGTGCGAGAATTATAGGTCATCCACTTGTTGACGAAAAAGTGTGGGGCACTGTGCACATAGCATTCGGCATGAATGTGTCTATGGGCGGTACACGACAATCAAACATCCATTATGACTGTATAATAAATGAACCTACACTATGGATTGACGGTCAATTAGTATTGGATAAAGGGAAACATGTATACTAAACCTATTTTTAAAAGACCGGTTTTCAACTTTAAACCGGTCTTTTTGATTTTATCCGTTATAAGCATACACTTGTACTTTTTAGCAAACATGTTTATAATCTTATTACCAAGGATTCTGAGGTGATTTTATGAGCGTAACTGTTTCTGATTGCCTTAAGCTCTCGGCACTAAGAGAAGCGAAAGTAATGGCAGGGTATAGAGGTCTCAATAGAATAGTATCCGCAGTTTCTGTCCTTGAATATGCTGACGCATCACTCCTTTCGGACGAGCTCTTTTTAGGTGATGAGCTTATTATATCCGCATTGATCTCCATAAAAGACAATATCGAAGCCCAGTGCAAATTGATACGCCGCTTACATGAAGGCGGCGAAGTAGGACTTATTATTTACTATTTAGGTATATTCGTGCCAAAACTTGACGAGCAATTATTAAAAATAGCTGATGAATTAGATTTCCCACTGATATGTATGCCGGAAAACCGCTTTGATTTTAGGTATAGCGAAGCCATAAGCGAAATATTGGGCCTTATTATAAAAGACCAGATGAAAGAAACCTATAATGTGCCGTTAATGTATTTGGTTGCAGCAAATGAACAACGGCCTTTGCCAATCTATTACTTAAAACAAGCCTCGCAGGTAATAAGCATATTCATAAATAATTGGCAATATGATTTTAAAATAGAAGATACCTATGCTCTAATACATGCTATATTAGAGGATGATCCGCTACGGATGCGTAAAATAGCGAAGAAACTAAAAGTTGATGTGGCATCCATTCATACAATGTAGATAATAATGGGATTGGGTAAAAGCGATGAAATATTCCTCATTGTATGCAATAATTTAATGACCACAAACGATGTGTGCAATGCCTACATGCTCGCAAAAACATGTTTGGATACTTGTCATAAAATATATCCACTTAAGCATATCTTTGATCTTCATGAACTTCAATTTGCAAAAGAATGCCTAACCATCCTTGAGTCGGGTGGGGCAAAGACATCCAGCCATCTTAAACCGCTTGAACACTTGCTTTTGCAAGAAGACGGGCAAGAACTCGTTGAAACCTTGTCCGTTTTTCTTCTTGATACTCAAAGCAATATGCAACTAACAGGAGAATTGCTCTTCATGCATAAGAATACTGTAAACTATAGAATAAATAAAATAAAGCAAAGGCTCGGACACGATATCGCAAAGATGCCGAAATCCTATAAGCTATATGTGGCCGTGGCCTTACATAGATTATTAAAATAGTGGGTATTATTAATGATAACGCCAAGCACGTCGGTTCGGCACTTATTTGGCTATATATGTGTATTCTTTATGGATTTTAACTATACCGCCTTATTAAATAGATGCATTTAATTTGAATATAGGTGTTTATTGGTTATGAATCTTTTTTGTATTCTCAAGGCACGTGGAGATATTCTCTGCCTCTGCTAGTTTTTCATATAAATCTACTAAAGCTCGCTTGTTTCATCTATCACAGTTAATTTTTCACATGCTGTTTTTCTAAGTTTTCTAAACCAGTAGTAATATTTAAAACTATTATTTCACTATTTCAATAGCACATGGCGCTCCCCTTCCTTCAAACAAAGTACGTGAGTTTATTGATAGCTTTATATCTACATAACCGTCCAATCCTTCTTTTATAATTTTGTTCATTGCTCCATTGCCGGGTGCCTTCATTGAGCCTAAGCTATCACAAATTTCCCCATTGATTATAAGCTCATACTTTCCCTTAGCAATTACGAATTTCATCAGCCCCTCTACGCAGCTGAATTTTATTATTTTACTGTTATTGTAAGTGGCAAACCTAAACTCCCGACCATTTAAAGTAAGATTACAGATAAATCCCTGGAATTCCATGCCAAGAAACGGTATTCTGGCAATAGATAACATAATGCTTGCGCTATCTTCGCCAAAATGATTGGATTGAAGCCAAATGTATTCCCTGGGAAAAGACATTCCCCAATCTTTTTCTATATATCCCTTACCTTGGTTTAAATCTATCTCTTTTTCATTTATCATCAACTTTCCATTAAGACTATGATTCATGCTTATGATATCATGGTTGCATTCCATGAAATTGAAGTATGCAAAATAGCCCATGGCACTAGGTGATGTAATCTTTCTACGAATTTTAGTAAACGGTGAGAACTTAATATCCCCTTTAATCCTACAGCTTTCATTTTTAAGATTCAGCATTATCCCCTTACTATCGAATAAACTATCCCCTACCACTAGACGAAAGGGTTCATCCTTGATTTTAAATTCATCAATAGAGTATTTATAATAATGAGTTCTCAGTATCTCATGATTGCTTAATCCATTAAATAGAGTAATTACTTGAACAAAACAGTGGGGATCCAAGGGATCTTTAGAAATACCCGGAATTATACTAATTATATTCTCAGCGTCCCATGAGACTTGTTTAAAATACCATCCTTCAAAGTATTTTTTCCCTTTTCTTTTCCCCTGAAATATAAGCGGGTCTTTTTGATGTTTTAATGTCATTTTATTTTTATCCTTAATTGGCTTTATTTATAGCTTATTATGCCAAGGAACTTATAAAATTAATCTCAGTATCAAGGGGCGACCATTCTTTATGCGAAGCACACACCTTATACACAACCTCACATCAACACCTTGTATTTCATCATTCTATTTTAGTTGCCTTACGAACTATTTTTACTATAGTTTTAAAAAAAGGTAACTCCATTTCCTTTCTAATAATCTTTAATTGCTGGCGTATCTGAATTTTTTGCGGACAGGATTCCTCACACTTTCCGCATTCTTTACAAATTGAGGCATAGGCCGGTTGTTTCGAAAGAACGCCTAAGGTTTGCATATAATGCCACCTGTTTTGTTTTAATCCCAGCAAGTACTTATCGTTATAACTTGCGAAACAGCCGGGAATATCAACACCGTATGGGCATGGCATACAATACCCACAAGCGGTGCAGGGAATCTTCGTTTTTTCATGTAGGATAGCCTTTACGCTTTCAAATATCTTCAGTTCTTCAGTACTTAGTGAATTTGGCTCTGCCTTGGACGCAATCTTTATATTTTCTTCTAGCTGTGTTTCATCACTCATTCCGGAAAGAACTACATTTATTTCCGGCTGGTTCCACAACCAGCGTAATGCCCACTCTGCGGGAGTTCTCTTTTCATGGTAGCTTTCAAACTCTTTTATAGCTTCTGTCGGCAGGTTATTAACCAATTTACCGCCACGAAGGGGCTCCATGATAACTACAGGAATTCCTAAAAAATTTGCTAATTGAAGTCCGGATTTTGTAGCTTGGTTATTCTCATCTAGATAATTATATTGTATTTGGCAGATATCCCAGGGATATGCCTGAATGATTTGTTCAAAATCCATCTTATTACCATGAAAGGAAAATCCGATATTGTGAATGATTCTTTTTCTTTTTAGCTCTTCAAGCCATTCCATTATCCCCAAATCCGCCATCCTATCAAAGGTTGCTTTATCAGTAAGCATATGAAGTAGATAGTAGTCAATATAATTTGTCTTAAGCCTTGCAATTTGAGTCGCAAATATTTTCTTTCCGCCTTCCAGCTTACTTATCAGAAAAGGGGGAAGCTTCGTTGCTATCTTAACCTTTTCACGATACCCACCCACTAGAGCATCCCCAAGCAAAGATTCGCTTTTGCCATTATGGTAGAAGTATGCTGTATCAAAGTAATTAACTCCATTATTTATGGCATTTCTTATCATTTTGATTGATTGGTCTTCATCAATCCCCACGCCTTTGGTAGGAAGTCTCATACAGCCAAATCCAAGGATTGATAGTTGATCTCCATTTTTCTGATTCGCTTTTAGTATCATAAGTCGTTATTCCTCTCTCAATTAAACTGCTTGCCGCCTTCAATTCCCCTGGGAGTTAAAGTGTCAGGCACGTCAGTTAGCCACTTATTTGGCTACCATAAGCAGTGGTGTCCGACACCTATTCTTCTATTCTATAAATATCATCCAACGCTTTTTGAATGTCCTTTATAATAAGCGCCTGCATATTTTCTTTATATTTTGATAGATCAATATAATGAAGCGTATTTTCAATATGATTCTTTAAATTAGGTTTGTATCTTACAATAGTAGGCAAAAGCTTGATACATTGCCTTGCAGTTATTGGCTTTTCATCTGTTGTGTATTTTAAATATTTATCAATTATTTCATCAATTTTATTGTTTGAATCCCATTTGGCATTTACTGCGATAAGGACAAGACCTCTTGTTCTTATATAAGAGTTATCACTACTAAGCATTTTTATAAAAGTATCAAAGAAGGGATAAACCTTAGAGGTTGAACTACTTTCCTCTTCTAGTTCCTTTAAACATTCATAAGCTTTTTTATCATCATGATCCATTAGGCCCTTTATTAGACCTTCGATAATTGACATATAGCCACCTCCACATCACTTAACTAAGATGATTTATAAAGGTTCTCCTATTTTAAAGCGACTTTCTTCCATTTAGTATATTTATACCAAACTCCCTAGCTAGGCTTGCCTGCTTATTTGGGTTTATCTTATAACAATTGGTTTGTGCTTCCCAATTCATGGATTTTGCCTAGATTACTATTTTTTCAATAACTGACTAAGTGACGTGACTGTCACCTTATTTCAAAACAGAGATAATTGCTGGTTTTTTTCTTCAAAGGCTTTTAAATAGGCAAATATATCATCAGGTTTCCATAAGATACTATGTTTCTCACATGTTTCCTTAAACACAGGCATCAAATGATTGTTATTAGGACTATTACATATATATGCGTTTCCAAAGGCTTGGATATACTTTTGTTTTATACCGGGAAAAAGCCGATCAAGTTGGGTATAAAAATGTTCCCTGTTACCTTCCCGTAAAGTTACACCAAACCCAAAGCATATAATCCCGTGAACCTTTGCCTTTATACAGTAATCCAATAATCCACTCAGGTTTTCTTCTGTATCGTTGATGAAAGGCAAAATGGGACTAAGCCATGCTACAGTTGGTATGCCATTATCTTGCATAACCTCCAAAACATGAACCCTCTCCAATGTTGTAGATACATTTGGTTCTAATTTTCTACATAATTCTTCATCATGGGTAGTTAATGTCACCTGAACGACACATTTAGCTTGTTCGTTTATGGCTTTCAGCAAGTCTAAATCCCTAAGAATCCGGGAGGACTTTGTCAAAATTGTGAGTCCAAAGCCATATCGTTCAATGATAGCAAGACATTGGCGGGTAACTTGTAATTCTTCTTCCAAATGTAAGTATGGATCACACATAGAGCCTGTACTAATCATGCAAGGCTTCCTCTTTCTGCGCAATTGATCTTCTAAAATAAGGGGAGCATTACGTTTAATCTCTATGTCCTCAAAATCATGTTTAATTTGATAACAAGAGCTTCGGCTGTCACAGTAAATACAGCCATGAGAACATCCACGAAATAGATTCATTCCGTTCTGCGGAGAGAGTATCGTTTTATAATCACAATAATGCATATTATAACCCTGCTTTCAATTAAGGTGCCTGGCATCCACATTTATTACGCAGCCAATATAAAGCAAACCCACATAACCCACAAGTGGATAAATACATCAAATAGTTGTACCTGGCATCTATAAAATTTTTATCATCAAGTAATCTCCGTTGCCTACATGATCAACCTTATCATTTATAATTTCATAACCCAAGCGTTGATAAAACCTTACAGCAGGATTATCTTTCTGCACCGAAAGGGATGTTTGGCTGTACCCGTTTTCTTCTATGACCTTAAAAAGCTTTTTCATAAGCTTTGCTCCTATGCCATATCCTCTAAACTCCGGCAGTAATGAAATAGCGAGTTCAGGGATATTTTCATCAATATGGCCGTAAGCGTGTATAATACGCGTCCACGCAGCCCCGACAACCTGACCATTCTGTTCTGCAACCACACCTAGGTCACCAATTTCCTCCCCAAAGTTTTTTATGTAAATGAATATTTCAGGTACATTGATTATATTCCTAGGCGGAACATCCTCTCCTTTTGGAATGAAGATCGCTTGATATAAGAATTCGTCCAGACACGCATGATCGGATTCTCCCATAACACGAATTTTAGCATTAATCTTATGTGCGGTAATAATTGTATAACTATGCGCATTTATCGTTATTACATCCCCATTATAATAGACGTAATAGTTTTTGCCCGATTTCATAATATAATTTGCATGCTCTACAGCTTGTTGGCACCACTCAACAACGTCCAGCGTGCCTAAATGCAGGTTATTCCTGACGCGAGCTTTACTCAACGCCGTCGTATGCAGTTTTTCTATATTATTTATCAGATTATCCATAAGCACACCCCTACTAGTGTCCCCCACTAGAATAATACCAGGCACGATAATTAAAAATAGTCATTAAAACATTCTTCTGTAAAAGTGTTCCTTTCATTTATCAAATGGCCTAGCCTATCGTCTATACCTGGAAAGTACTAACTATCTTTTATAATATACTTCAAAAAATCATTAATTTCCTCTACATCCGGTTCAGCTTTGTCCCATTCAGTTCCATAGTTTTTATAGTAAGATAACAAAGCCTCCAAATTTATCGCATGATTTTTTGAAGGCTTTCTACTTATTTCATCATAACAAAAAGATACTCATGAGCTAATAGCAAAAAGTTTTTGTCAATGCTTTTTTTTAACCATTTTTTTGTAGACCTACAATTAAACTGTTCCTTTAATACTATTTCCTTAATCTCAAATCCTGATTTCAAAAATATTTCCATTGTTCTAAATCCCAGCGGCATAACTTTACCATTTTTTCTAATATCTCCGATTAAGAAAGCGCAGTATTTCCCTTCCCTTAGGATTCTTTTACATTCCTCTGCAACTTCCACCATAGATTCTAAAAATCTATCTACAGGCAATAACGATATATCATTTTCCAAATGCTCGCTATATTTTATTACGTCTGCATAAGGTGGATGCATACAAACCAAATCTATACTTTCATTAGGTATGAAGCTCAGCTTTCTT
>JALNWH010000088.1 GCA_023230985.1 Bacillota bacterium | reverse complement strand
GGAATACTAGACAGATTTGATAGCATACTATTTACAGCACCTACGGTATATATATACTTTAAATTATTTTTTAAAATTCTAAGTAAATAGGTAGGTTATAAAATGTTAAAAATTGCAGTATTAGGATCTACAGGCTCTATTGGTAAACAAACCTTAGACATTGTTAGAAACAACCAAAATCATTTTAAAATAAGTGCTCTTACAGCAAATTCTAATATCCAATTGCTTTGTGAACAGGCAAAAGAATTTAAGCCTGAAACCATTGCTATAGCAGACATATCAAAATATAGACAACTTAAAAGAACGATTGATAGCGATATAAGAGTACTTTCCGGTGTTGAGGGAATAATTGAAGCCGCTACTCAAGACAGTACAGATTTGGTTCTTTCAGCAATAGTCGGGATAGCAGGTTTAGAGCCGACTTATAATGCTATAAAAAAGGGTAAAAGAATTGCGTTAGCAAATAAAGAGACATTGGTTACTGCTGGTAGTATTATTATGACAGAAGCAGCTAAACATAATGTTCAAATAATACCGGTGGATAGTGAGCATTCAGCTGTTTTTCAATGTATTCAAAACGATGGGAATAATATTGATAAAATAATACTAACTGCATCAGGTGGCCCTTTTAGAACGAAGACATATGATGAAATTACAAAAGCAACTGTAGCAGATGCTTTAAATCATCCAAATTGGTGTATGGGAAAAAAAATTACTATAGATTCAGCTACTTTAATGAATAAAGGTTTAGAAGTTATTGAAGCCAAGTGGTTATTTGGAGTTTCATCGGATAAAATAGAAGTATGTATACATCCTCAAAGCATAATTCATTCTATGGTTGAATATGTAGATGGTTCGATTATTGCTCAATTAGGAATTCCTGATATGCGATTACCTATACAGTATGCATTAACATATCCGCATAGAACAAAGGTAACGGGTACGAAACTAAAACTATCAGAGGTAAAGAAACTAACATTTGAAAAACCGGATAATAAACGATTCCCATGTTTAAAGCTTGCTTATGATGCATTGCAACAAGGTGAAAGTGCATGTGTTGTTCTTAATGGAGCTAATGAAATAGCAGTGAATAGCTTTTTGCAAAGAAAAATTAAGTTTACGGATATATATAGGCTGGTTTATTCAGTATTGGAAGATCATAATTCGATGGTAGTTTCGTCTATTAATGATGTATTTTTGATAGATGATTGGTCGAGGAATGCATGTAAAGAGTTGCTAAAAAAAGGTGGTTATAATTAATGTCATTTGAAAATATATTAATTTCAATTTTGGTTTTTCTTGCCTTAGTCTTTATTCATGAATTTGGTCACTTTTTCATGGCTAAACTTTCCGGAATAAGAGTCGAAGAATTTGCATTAGGCATGGGACCAAAAGTATTTGGCAAGAAAAAAGGTGAAACACAATATTCAATCAGGTTAATACCTATAGGCGGGTTTTGTAAACTGACCGGAGAAGACGGAGATTCTGATGACAGCAAATCATTTACGCGGAAACCCATTATAGTAAGAATGGCTGTAATATTTTTTGGACCATTAATGAACCTGTTATTAGCAGTTTTGATTTTATCTTTAGTAGTAACTTATTCTCCTGTAATAAGCGAAGTGCTAATAGGCAAACCGGCTTATGAAGCAGGTATAGTAAAAGGCGACAAGATATTAAAAATAAATGAAAAAGAAATTAAAGAATGGGATGAAGTAAAAGCCATAATATCAAATAATGATGATTTGCCTTTAAATATAACAATTAAAAGAAAAGGGCAAATTGAAGATATTTTAGTAAAACCGGTAACAGAGAATATAGAAGAAGGAGCGATAATAGGAATTAAGCCCACACTGAAGGTTAAAAGCTTTTCTATAAAGCAAGGTGTAAAAGCAACTATATCGACAGTAGGATTAATGTTTGATTTTTTGTTTAAACTTTTTACAAGGCGAGAATCTGCAGAAGATGTATCCGGTGTAATAGGTATATTTGTTATAATAAATGAAACAGCAAAATACGGTTTATTATATGTGTTAAATTTGACTGCTTTTTTAAGCATAAACCTAGCAATTATTAATTTATTACCTATACCTGCACTTGATGGAGGAAGACTATTATTTTTGTTTATAGAATGGGTTAGGAAAAAACCCTTTGGTGCTGAAAAAGAAGGCTTTATTAATTTTGTAGGTTTTGTTATGTTAATGATATTTGCGGCAATTATTACGTTTAGGGATTTAATTAAATTTAATATAATTAACTTTTTTAGGTAGGATGGCTTATGAAAAGATATTCTAAAAGTATTAAAATAGGAAATACATTTATTGGCGGTGAAAATAGCATTTCTGTACAATCAATGACAAATACAAAGACAGAAGATATCAATGCTACTATTAATCAAATAAGAGAATTAGAGGATATCGGCTGTGATATTATTAGGGTTGCTGTTCCAAACCATGAAGCTGCGATGGCAATTAAAGATATTAAAAAGATGATAAAAATTCCTCTTGTAGCAGATATACATTTTGATTATAAATTAGCCCTTGAATCTATAAAAAATGGAGCTGATAAGATAAGAATTAATCCCGGTAATATTGGCAGTAAGCATAAATTAGAGAAGGTTATAATTGCAGCAAAGCGTAGCCAAATACCTATTAGAATAGGTATAAACGCAGGTTCTTTAGAGAGAAGCATACTGGAAAAGTTCGGTTCGCCTTCTTCCGATGCAATGATTGAAAGTGCTTTAATAAATATAAAACTAATTGAATCATTTGAATTTGATCAGATTGTTGTTTCGATTAAATCCAGCAATGTTTCCGATACTATTAAAAGCTATGCAAAACTTTCGAAAATGACAGATTATCCTTTGCATTTAGGAATAACTGAATCCGGTACAGAAAAAAGCGGAATAATAAAATCTTCAATTGGAATAGGATGTTTGTTATTTCAAGGTATAGGGGATACTATTAGAGTCTCTTTAACAGGTGATCCTAAAAAAGAGATTATTGTAGCAAAAGAAATATTAAAAAGCTTAGGTTTATTAAAAAACGGTATAGAAATAATATCCTGTCCGACTTGTGGAAGGTGTAATGTTGATTTGATAAATATTGCAAATACAATTGAAAATGAAATTAATAAATTAAGTACTAAAAAAAGAATTAAAATTGCTGTAATGGGATGTGCTGTTAACGGTCCGGGAGAAGCAAAGGATGCAGATATAGGGATAGCAGGCGGCGAAGGTGAATTTTTATTGTTTATCAAAGGTAAGCCAATAGGGAAAATTTCTGAAAATAGTGTTATAGATGAATTTATAGGGGAAATAAAGAAACTATTATAAAAAAGGTGAATAATCGTGTCTGTTTCTGTGATTATACCGGCTTATAATGAAGAAAAAACTATTGGGAATGTATTGAGAAGTGTAAAAAGCATTCCATTGATTGATGAAATCATTGTAGTAAATGACAGTTCAAATGATGATACTTCTCTTATTGCAAAAAACTATGGTGTTTGTGTAATTGATATGCCTGAAAACACAGGAAAGGGCGGTGCTATTAGCGCAGGGTTAAAAATCTGCAGATTTGAAATAATACTGCTTCTTGATGCCGATTTAATTGGTTTAAAAATGAATCACATATATGATCTTCTAATACCCGTAATAAGTGATGATTTCGATATGACAGTAGGTATTTTTAAACATGGTAGAACTGTAACGGATTTCGCTCAAAAAATAGCACCGAGACTTTCCGGACAAAGAGCCTTAAAGAAAAAAATTTTGGAGCAAATAGGCGATATTGATTTAATCGGTTATGGTTTAGAAGCATCATTAACAAAACTTGTTAAGAATAAATCTTACAAAGTTAAGGAAGTGTATTTAAAGGATTTAACTCATTTAACAAAAGAAGAAAAGATGGGTGTAATGTCAGGCTTTTCATCAAGAATGAAAATGTATTGGGATATCGTAAAAGTGATGAAAAAGAATATTAAATAGTAAAAAATTTTAATATGGTGATACGGATGAAGAAAGAATTTCTAAATATTGAAAACACTGATTATCATTCAATATTTGATATATTAAATGTTAAAGTATATCCCAAAAATCAATCTTGGGATATTTATATTACTCCTAAAGTATTGATTGATTCTGATAAATTGGCTTCGATTAAAAATTTTTTTTCAAAAACATATAAAGTAAAAAATATCAAATTAATTTGCAAGTACTTATCAAAGCAAAGCTATCTTTCTAAGATTTTTAATGATAATTGGAATCAAATAATTGAGATTGTTCTATTAGAAAACCCCGGACTAACAGGATTTCTTAGTGATAGTTATATAGAATTTGAAGAAGGAACGTTGATTATTACAACAGTATCAAAAAATGCATGGAGTTTTTTAACAGATAAGAATTTAGATAAAATCCTAAAAGAAATAATGATTAAATATTACAATATGAATTTAGTTATTAAATTAAAATATATGGAAGAAGTAAAAAAAGAACTTGATTTTGGGGAAGACATTGAAAATGAGGAGAAAAAAATTATAAATGATGCCTTAAAGAATTATACAGACAATACGGGAAAAAATATAAAGAATAAGCAAAATACAATATATGGTAAAAAAATAAATAATGCAGAAATCTTATCAATGGAGAAAATAACTGAAGAGTCCGGGAGCGTAGTTGTTGAGGGTACAATTTTTTATGTAGAAGCTAAACAATTGAATAATGGGAATAAGATTATAAATTTTTATATAACCGATTATAATAATTCTATAAATTGCAAAATGTTTCTAAAGCAGGATAGCTCAAGCAAAGTAAATGATAAATTAATAGAAGGTAAAAGAATAAAAATAAAAGGTGATATTAAGTTAGACTCATATACCAAAGATATAATCTTGTATCCAAATAGCATAGTAGAGATACCGCAATTAAAAAGAAGTGATAATGCAAAAATAAAAAGAGTGGAATTACATGCCCATACAAATATGAGTGCAATGGATGGAATAGCTCCTGTGACGGATCTTATTAAAAGAGCAAAAGAATGGGGTCATAAAGCTATAGCCATAACAGATCATGGAATAGTACAAGCCTTTCCCGAAGCATATGAAGCATCAAAAAAATATGGGATAAAGGTATTATATGGTGTTGAAGGTTATTTAGTAAATGATGAAATACCTATAGTATACAATAGTAGAAGTTACGATTTTGATGATGAATTTGTTGTTTTTGATATTGAAACAACAGGTTTATCTTCTGTAAATGATAAAATAACTGAAATAGGTGCAGTTATTATAAAAGACAGAAAAGTAATTGCAAGTTATAACTCTTTAATTAATCCTGAAGTATCAATACCGTTAAAGATTGTAAAGCTTACCGGAATTACAAACAGTATGGTTTCCGGAGAAAGAACTATTGACAAAGTATTGCCGGAATTTCTTTCATTTGCTGGCGATAGACCTTTGGTTGCTCACAATGCTCTTTTTGATTGGGGATTTATCAAAAACAAATCTGAAGAATTGGGATATGAAATTAAAAATACTATTATTGATACTTTAGAGTTATCCAGAAATTTATTAACAATAAAAAAACATAGACTCAATGATTTATGTGATTATTTTGGTATAAACTTATTAAATCATCATAGAGCTAAAGATGACTCGGAGGCTACTGCAAAAGTGCTGTTTGAAATGTTCAAATTGTTAGAGAAAAAGAAAATTTATAATATATCCGATATGAATAGGATTATAAAAAAATCCAAAAATAAATCTTTAGAATCATATCATATAATCATTATAGCGAAAAATCAAAAGGGGTTATATAATCTATATAAATTAATTTCACTTTCACACATTGATTATTTTTATAAAAAACCAAGAATATTAAGAAGTATTTTAGAAGAATACAAAGATGATTTAATAATAGGCTCTGCTTGTGAAGCAGGAGAAATATTTCGACTTATTCAAAGAAACGTTGATTCTGGTATATTATTACAAAGAGCAAAGCTATACGACTATTTTGAGATTCAACCTTTAGCTAATAATCAATTTTTGATAGATAATGGATCTTTAACTAAAGAAAAGCTAGTAGAAATAAATAGAAAAATAATTGATTTAGCAAGAATCTTAAATAAACCTGTTGTGGCCACTGGCGATTTGCACTTTATTGATCCTACCGATGAAGTATTCAGAAGAATACTTATGGCAGGGCAAGGTTATAAGGATGCTGATAATCAGGCTCCGCTTTATTTTAAAACAACTGATGAAATGCTAGAGGAGTTTAATTACTTAGGATCGGATTTAGCTTATGAGATTGTTGTTAATAATTCTATATTGATTGCTGATACTGTGGAAAATATTGTACCTATTCCGGAGGAAACTTTCCCTCCGAAAATTGATGGTGCAGACAAACAAATATATAAAATGGCTATGGACAAGGCATATGCTATTTATGGCGAAAATTTACCTCATATTGTGAAGAATAGATTAGAAACGGAATTAAATTCAATTATTAATAATGGATATGCCGTTATGTATTTGATTGCTCATAAGTTGGTTGCAAAATCTTTGCAAGATGGTTATTTAGTGGGATCAAGAGGTTCCGTAGGGTCATCCTTTGTTGCTACAATGTGTGATATAACCGAGGTAAATCCGCTTCCACCTCACTATATATGTCCTAACTGCAGGTACTCATATTTTTATACTGATCATAGCGTGGGTTCCGGTGCTGATTTAGAAGATAAGCTTTGCCCTAATTGTAATGAAGAATTAATTAAAGATGGCCATGATATTCCGTTTGAAGTATTTTTAGGTCTTGAAGGTAATAAAGAGCCGGATATTGATTTGAACTTTGCCGGTGAATATCAAGCAACTGCTCATAAATATGCTGAAGAGATATTTGGACTGGGACATGTATTTAGAGCAGGGACAATAGGAACTTTACAAGAAAAAACAGCTTACGGATTTGTAAAAAAGTACTTCGATGAAAGGCATAAGAACCTTAATCATGCAGAAATGAAAAGGCTAATCACAGGTTGTACCGGCATAAAGAGAACAACAGGTCAGCATCCGGGAGGCATAATGGTGGTACCTGCAGACCATGAAATATATGAATTTACGCCTATACAAAAACCTGCAGATGATATTAATTCTTCTATAGTAACAACTCATTTTGATTACCGTTCTATAAGCGGCAGGCTTTTAAAACTGGATATATTAGGCCATGATGTGCCAACAATTATTCGTATGCTGGAGGATATTACAGGTTTTAAGGCTGACAAAATAAAATTTGATGACAAAGTAATAATGAGTTTGTTTACATCTACAGAAGCCCTAAATGTGAATCTTGAAGATATAGATTGTAAAATAGGTACTTTGGGTATACCTGAATTCGGAACAAAATTTGTTAGACAAATGCTTATTGATACGAGGCCTACTACTTTTGCCGAACTTGTAAGAATATCAGGTTTGTCTCATGGGACAGATGTTTGGCTTAATAATGCACAAGATTTGATCAAAAATGAAGTTGCTTCATTAAAAGAGGTTATTTCTACAAGGGACGATATAATGCTATATCTGATTCACAAGGGAGTGAGTCCGAAATCAGCCTTTAAAATTGCCGAAAATGTAAGAAAGGGGAAAGGTTTAGATAAAGAACATGAGGAGGTCATGAAAGATAAAAACATACCTGAATGGTATATTGATTCATGCAAAATAATTAAATATCTATTCCCAAAAGCCCATGCTACAGCCTATGTTATGATGTCTTTAAGAATAGCATACTATAAAATTTATTACCCTGAGGCATTTTATGCTTCATATTATACTGTTAGAATTGAAGATTTTGATACAGATTTTTTTATTAAAGATATAAATTTTTTGAAAAAAAAGTGGATTGAGTTTAACAAAAAAGGGAATAATGCTACTATTAAAGAAAAAAACTTGATGACAGTTTTGGAAGTTGTGTACGAAATGTATAGTAGAGGTATTAAACTTCTACCTGTTGATTTGTATAAATCATCAATGAAAAAATTTATCATAACTAAAGACGGGATACTGCCTCCTTTGATGACTCTTCAAGGATTGGGAATAAATGCGGCAATAAGTATTGTAAAGGAAAGAAAGAAAAGCTCTTTTATTTCCATAGAGGATTTAAAAAACAGAACAAAGCTTAGTAAATCGGTAATTGAAATACTAAAAGAACACGGCTGCGTAGATGATTTACCTGAAGAAAATCAATTATCGCTTTTTTAAGGTTACAGTTCAAACACTGTATATATTTTTATTTTTTATTGTAGATTAAGCCTTGGAACTCAGTAATCGTAATAAATATAATAAGCTGCTTATCAGAAATAGTTAAGGTATAAACAGTAACTTTTTAAGTTAAGTTAAGCCG
>JALNWH010000087.1 GCA_023230985.1 Bacillota bacterium | reverse complement strand
CTCCATCAATGTAAATTGACCCCCGGCACAAAAGCCTATGAAATATACGCAACAGACACAATAAACGAGCGATACAGATATAATTACGAATACAATATAAATAACGAAGACATAATAAAAGGCGGATTTATAATTAGCGGTACCTCCCTAAAAGGCGAAGCGGAAATAATAGAACTAAAGGACCACCCTTGGTACCTCGGATGCTTATTCCACCCGGAATACATCTCCCGACCCAACCGCCCCCACCCGCTATTTAGTAACTTTATTAAGGCAGCATTGGCGATGCTTCCTCCACACCTGTCATTCTGAGGCTTCAGCCGAAGAATCTTGACCCCGGAGGAATGACCCTAGCTGCGTAGAGGTGGGCACATTGATCACCCGGTATAGCGGCGAAAAATTTTAACCCCAAAAATTCAAACATTCGATAGCACCACAACCCCTATCGAATGTTTTTTTATTTCCAAACATATCACAAACAATAAACCTTTATGGGAATTATTACATTATTGTTACACTTCATCTATCCTGATTGACTGATTAACCATATGTTGCTATAATGTGAAATAGAATTTGGAGTTGGACGATATTTCCTACGTTACCAAGGGTAATTAAGGAAGTATTATTTATTGTTCTATCGGGTATTTTGATGTTCCCCATACACATGTCATTCTGAGGAGCGCAGCGACGAAGAATCTTAAACCCTAAAGGAATACTCCGGGTTCTATCGATAATAACCCCTCGAGGGCTTATTATAAATCCGGGAGGCAAAAAAATTTACCCTCCCACAAATAATTTTTAGGAGGCGATTCAATGAAGAAAGTATTAGCACTAGTTTTGGCATTTGTAATGGTATTCTCATCAATATCATTCGTATTTGCTGAAACAGAAGTTAGCGACGAAGCTGCAGCTCTGGCTACCATCGGTATGCTGGAAGGCGACGGCGGCGGCGTAACAGCTGAATACGAGACAAAAGAGTTAAACAAACTCACCGGAGCAATAATGATTCTTAAACTAAAAGGACTTTATGAAGAAGCTCTAGAATTTGAAGGAGAAGACAACTTCGAAGATGCTGAAGAAGTTAAGTGGGAAGCAGGCAGAAATGTTCTTGCATATCTTAAAGCTAATCCTGCAGTTGGCTTTATCGGCAGCGATGGAAAATTCGGACCCTCTGATACTCTAAGTGAGCAAATGCTTTATAAAGTATTGCTAGAAAACCTTGGTTACAAGCAAGTTACAGCAGACGTAGCTGACGGAGACTTTGCTTGGGAAGAAACTTTAGAATTTGCGGAAGAATTAGGCCTAACTCCTACAAAAGGCGATAAGCTTGTTGTTGGTGAATTGGCTAAAGCAGTAGTAAGTGCGTTAAAGACTGAAACAAAAGACGGTAAAGTATGGATAGACGTACTGGTAGAAGCAGGCAGAATAAGCGAAGATGACGCAGTAGCAGCAGGACTTAAAGACGAAGCTCCTGAACTAGTTGAAGTTGCAGTTGATGAAGTAAAAGCTATTGGTAACACAGTAATAGAAGTTGTGTTTGAAGATGATGTTGATGCAGAAGCTGAAAACCTTGACAACTATAGTATTGATGGCCTAGAAGTTAAAGGTGCTATTCTTGCCGGCGGAAAAGCTGTTAGGCTTGAAACATCAGCTATGGTATCCGGAAAACTTTATGTTATTACAATAGGCGAAGAAAAGATTAAGTTTACAGGTGTTGGTAAAGTAAGTGGAGCACCTAAAATTGACAAAGTAGAAAGTAAAGACATTGAAGAAGTAGTAGTTACTTTTAGTAAAGTTATGGACTTTGAAACAGCTGCTAATCCAGAGAATTATACTATAGCAAATGTTGAAGTTGTAGAAGCAGAAGTTGATGGAGATGAAGTTACATTAACTACGGAAGGTTTAGTAGCTAGAAAACAATATACATTGAAAGTTGCTGAAGTCAAATCAATTGATGGCGTGAAGATTGCAAGAAATGCATCCAAATCTTTCTTCACAAACCCAGATACAGCAGCTCCTATAGTTTCAAAAGTAGTAGCTAAGACAAATGAAAAAGTAGTCGTTAAATTTAATGAAGAAGTGACAAAAGAGTCAGCAGAAGACTTGGCAAATTACGTTATAAAAGCGGGTTCAAATGAGCTAGCTATTGAAAGTGCTGAGCTAGTAGAAGATGATGATGATGAATATACAGAGGTAGAATTAGTTACTGAACCTCAAAAAGCTGGAACCAGATATTCGATTACAATAGATAATATATCTGATATAACTAAAGCCGGCAATGTAATGAAAAAAGCAGTAACAAAATCCTTTACAGGTAAGAGAGCCGATGAAAAAGCTCCAACACTATTTGGTAAGCCTGAAGTTATATCTAAGAATAATATACTGATTGCATTTAAGGATGATAGTGATTTAGATGAAGCGACAGTACTTGATGTAAATAATTATTCCTTAGTAAAAGGTTCCGAAGACAGGGTTGTAGAATCGGCGGAAAAAGTATACTTTAAAAATGATATCTACATGGTCAACTTAGTTGTTGAAGAATTAGAGTTGGGATCATATTCACTAGAAGCTAGTAATATTGCAGATGAATTCGGAAACGTGATGGATGATAAGAAATCATATTTCACTGTTACTAGGGATAAATATGCTTCAGCAAAGGTTAAATCCTATAAGGTAACAAAGAAAGATGAAATGGAATTAGTCTTTGATAAACCATTAGCACCAGCTTCTGCGAAAGATTTAGCTAACTATAGCTTTAATAAAGACCTTGGCTCACCCAAGAAACTTGCTTATAAGGAAAACCTTTATAAAGTAGTTATAACCGTAAACGAGTTTGTATTTAATAAAGAATATAAACTAACAGTCAAAGACCTTGAAGATGTAGCTGGCAACGTATTGAACTTTAACTTTAAATTCAATGCATCCTTTGGTTCAGATGTTGAGCCTACGCTGGAATCAGCATATGCTGTTAATAGAAATGTAGTAGCATTGGCATTTGATGAAAAGATTGGTGAAATTGGAGCTGCTACATTGACTCTAAGACCGGAAGGGAAAACAGGAGCAAGTGCTGAAGACGTAGTTCTTGTAGCAAAGGCATTAGCAGATGGTGATACCGTAGTAGAGTTTTCGAATTATCCTACTGTTAAACTAGTACCTGATCAAACTTACTTTATCGCTGCAATAGGTGCAGGTATAGAAGGCGCCGGCGGCACAGCACTAGATTTAACTACAGATTTTAGTAAGCACTTGATATATGGTATAGATGAAGATCCGGAGAGAGTTGAGGTATTATATACCGAACAGGTTAATGGAGTTTCCTTTGAAGTAACAATGTCTAAGGATATTAAAAAAATTGAAGCAAAAGATAATAAAACTATAACTGCCGACGATGGTACTGTATTTAAAGTAAAGGCAAAAGATGATGTAGTTACTTTAACTGTTAATCCTCCTGGTAAGATTAAAGAGAATAAAGAATATAAAGTAAATCTATCTGATGCATTAGAAGATCTTCATGGAATTCCTGTACTTGATGAAGATGAGGAAGATGGCGGGAAAGATATAAAGACAATTTTGTATGCTGACTATGTAGATGAAGATGCACCATATATAGTAAACGTTGTGGCAAAAGATAGAGAGACAGTTGAAATTGAATATAGTGAAGCTATGAGTTCACCAGCTTCATATTCAATATATAATGCAGATGAAAATGTTTCTAAGAGTCCTCTTGGATTTAAAGCTGGATTTCCTGAGGTAGATGCTGATGATAAAGAATTTGTAATCATTAAATTAAGTACTCCTCTTGAGGGTAGATATGATTATAGATTAGTAGTTAATAACACTGCAGCAAAAGATTTAGCAGGTAACAAAGCGGAAGAAGAAAAAGATGATGAATTCTACTTTGATGGAACAGATTTGGCACCAATTGGAGATTTAGAGAACGTCAACTTTACAGAAGAAAATGAGAATTTAGAAACTGTAGTTGGCAGTGTTTACTTTAAGGTAGAGGCAGGGACAATAGAATATGTAGAAATCGATGATGTTAAATATGTTGTAGCAGAAAAAGCTGAAGAAGTAGAAAAAGATAAAAAATGGGTATTAAAAGCAGATGCAGATGCATTAAAAACAGTTCATGGTGAGGCTAAAGAGGAATCAGATAAGGCTGATAAAGACAAAACAGTTGTATCATTAAGGGCTGCTATAAAGAAGTTAGAAGATGCCATTGTAGAATTCAAAGAAAAAGTCAAAACAGGATCTAAAGAAGGATAAGTAAAACCATAAAAATTACAAACATAAGCTACAGATTAGCTTAAATATAAAAAAGGGATGAATTAAATTCATCCCTTTTTTCTTAATTGCAATTCCCTATTAATTGTTATATTATAGTTATTGTAGTAACAATGAGAAAATGAGGTGCAATAAATGGCTAAACCATCTAAAAAGAAAAAAGTGACTGAGACTATTAATAAGGAAGTAGTAAATCCTCCTAAGGGTAATATACAAATCGGAGAGAATGATTATATTTCATACATATTCCTTTTGATTATATCCCTTTTTATAACAATAGCACCTTTTTATCGAGGGCTTTTTTTTAGAGAGAACTATATGCCGGCGATAGTAATCATAAGCGGGATTTTTTCTGCTTTGTTGATATATAAGATGTTTCACAAAGAATACAAATTAATTGACACATACATGGATATAACAGCATTATTAATTCCTGTTTGCTATCTAGTTTCCTTTTATTTTGGAGTTAATGCCAAAGAAGGCTTTAGCCTATTTCTCATTTATTGCAGTTATTTTATGCTTTACAAGCTGGTTTCCAATCTTTCAAAAGGAAATGAAAAATTAAAGACTTTTTTTATTCAAGGAATTATATTAAGTGCCTTTGTAACTGCCTTTGCTTCTATACTCACACTTTCAGGGAAGTTAGAGTTAAATGGTGTAGTATCCGGCAGTAGGCTATTCGGTTTATATCAGTATCCAAATACCACTGCTTCCGTATTGGCTGTGGGTATCGTCCTAGCTATTAATGCTATAAGAGAAACAGATAATCTTAAATTAAAGCTTATTTATCAAGTAATATTGACTACACTTTTGCCTACATTTATATTTACATTATCAAGAGGCGGCTATATTGCATTGGTCGGAGTATTGCTTCTCAATTTCCTAATTATAGACGGTAAAGGTAAGTTGAATTTGGTTATAAACTCGTTATTACCTGCAATCTCAAGTTCATTATTTATTTATAAATACTTTTCCAAAGGCCAAGCCCAATATTCAGATATATTTGGAAATTATATTACCGGTGTTGCCATTGTTATAGTACTGTCCTTTTGCATATATGCTTTACAAAAGAGGTATTTTGAAAATATATCTAATAAGACTGTTAATATAGTTCTTACCTCTATGGCTGCCCTTATAGTAATAGCCTTGGTTTTCATTATTAATTCTAAAGAGCCTATTGAATATACATTGGAGCATTTATCAGGTGAGGAGGAAGGGTGGACAAGTAAAAGCTTTTATATTGATGATATAGAAAAGGGTTCTGATTATACACTGTCCTATGATGTGAAATCCTCTAAAGAAAGCCCCAATAGCTATAGAGTTGTTTTAAGGTCCTATAACTCTGAAAATAAACATACGGAGCTTTTTAAAGAGTCAGGTTCCGTAGGGGATAATTTTGAAAGCAAAGAAGTATCATTCACCACCCTTGATGATACTGATAGAATCCGGCTTACTATTTATAATCATGATACGGATAGCTTTACGGTGTACAAGGATATTAGTATCAAGGATGATATGAGCAATGTCGTTAAGGATTATAAGAGGTTTACATATATACCGGAAGCCATAGCCAACAGGCTGGTTAATATAAAGCTTGATGATAACAGTGCAACCTCGAGAATCCAATTTACAAAGGATGGTATAAGAATATTTAAAGATCATATCCTTATAGGCACCGGAGGGGGCGGCTGGCAGAACCTATATAGGCAATATCAGTCAAGACCCTACAATACAACAGAGGTGCACAATTTTTATGTTCAATATGCAATAGAGGTAGGTATGCTTGGACTTATAGCCTTAGGCGCTATGATGATAATGCTTATTATTGCATTTATTAAGGGAATTATGAATAAATCTGATGATCTACATGTTTTTCTTGCTGTCATGCTTATTTTTATTCATTCAGCCATAGATTTTAATCTATCCCTTGTAGCAGTTGGATATATACTTTGGATTATGATAGGGATATTAAATACAGATGATAATATTAAACAATTTGACACTACAAAGATGAAATGGATTGTACCTGTTACTTTAGCACTTTCTGTAATGATAGTGGTTCTTTCCTCGTCCACATCCTATGGTTTAAATCAAGGTAAAAAAGCGGCTGATGTTGGAGATATGGATGCAAATAAATCAGCAAGATTGTATGAAAAGGCAATGAAATTTGATAAGTATAATAGTGATTATAGAATGGACTATGCGCAGATAATGAATAGAAAGTTTAAAGAAACCAAAGATCCCAAATACTTAAGTAGCATGCTTAAACAAATTGAATTAACTAGGGAAAATGAGCCCTATAACTATAGATATGTTACGGTAACAGCAAATTTATTTATTTCAAATGGAATGCTTGCGGAAGCTGTAGATTTGATTGACGAAAAGGTTAATAACGAGCCAATGCTTGCAGGGTCCTACGTATTAAAAATAGAATTGAATAATGAAATAGCAAATTATTATTTTGAAAACAGTGAGCATGAAAAAGCCATACCATATTTAGAAAAAATCATAGAGGCAAAAGAACAATATGATGAAGTAAACAGTAAACTGGAAAAGCCCATAAAACTGCCAAAGGACTTTAACATGAGAACAGACTTGGCCTATAATCGCATAGAATGGGCGAAAAGCATAGTGGAAAAGAAGAAATAACTCAGAAGGACGGTTCTTTCGTGTTATTTTATAGCATTATTGCACCCCTGACGATAAAAATAAGCAGGGGTGTTTTTTATGTTACAGTTTTTGTTAATGCAGAAATTTCTTTTTAAATTGGTATAATGATGTATAATATAATTAATATAATTTGTTGAAAAACAGAAAAGCTTAAATCAATTAAAATAGATAGAACTGAAAGGGGCATACAAATGGAGGAAATATCATTACGGGAATTAATCGAAATACTGTTAAAAAGAAAATATATAATAATCGGCTTGACAATCTGTGCAATAGCTATTGCTTTTGTATTTACATTTTTAATACAAAAACCTGTTTACGAAGCAACCGCCATATTAAATGTGCAAAATATCTCCTATGATACTCATTCCGGCAGTGTAAACGGTACTAATATTTTTTTAAACAGTGAGGATATTGATTGGCATGAATTCTCACAATTGGATCCGGGGATAACCCAAGACAGTCGTGCTCTCATATCATCCTTGATACAATATCCCAGCATGTCCGAGGAAGCTTATAAAAATAAATTACTTGGACCTGAACTATTAAATAAGGTGAAGGATAGCATTCCTGAACTTGAAGGTGCATCCATTGGAAGCATAAAAAATAAAGTCAGTGTAGAATCAAATAGCGGCCTTTTTACAATAAAAATAAAAGATGTGAACCCGAAATTGGCTGCGGAAATTGGAAACAATTTATCTGAAGTCTTTATATCCTATGTTGATAAATATAATACTAATTATGTTGAGAAGCTAAATAAATATATAGGTGATGCCATAGAAAATCAAGAAAATGAGATGAAAGAAGTATCTACGGAGCTGGATAAGGCTTTATCCCAAAACGATAAGACTAAAGAAAAACAATTAAGGATAAAACATGATATAGCAAAACAAATCTATGAAGTTTTGCTCTTTAAAAAAGAACAGCTAAATCTGGTGCAGATGATGGACTTTGGCGATAAGAATGTTGCTGTAATTAGGAAAGCCTACGAACCTGAAAGGCCCGTATCACCGAATAAAAAGCTAAATCTTGCAATATCCGCTGTTTTAGGACTAATGCTGGGAGTATTTACAGCATTTTTTGTAGAGTATTGGCAGACAAGCAGTAAAGCAGAAGACTAAAAGCTAAAAAGGGAGATTTTTTATGAAATCCTTTAGTCGCAAGACATTTTTAATAATATCGGATATTGTGCTGATAAACTTGGCACTTTACATAGCCCTGTTATTGAGATTTGACGGAAAAATCATGCCCCAATACATAAGAATTTTTAAAGAAACATTTCTAGTGCTTACTTTAATAAAGATAGCTACGTATTGGGTATTGGGTTTATACAAAAGTCTATGGAGCTATGCCAGTATAGATGAATTGATACAGGTGTTCTTTGCAACGACTGCAGAGAGCATACTATGTTTTTTTTATGGGCAATATTTCAATATGAGGCTGCCCAGGACAGTATACTTGATAT
>JALNWH010000086.1 GCA_023230985.1 Bacillota bacterium | reverse complement strand
CCAATAGGACAAAAGCTTTGATAGTTAATACACCAAACAACCCTACAGGCACATGTTTTAAAAAAGAAACAATTGAGGAAATAGCGGAAATTGCGAAAAGGTACGATTTAATAGTAATATCCGATGATGTATATACCGAGTTTAGTTTTGAAGAACCCTTTATACCCATGATTTCATTAGATGGGATGAAGGAAAGGACTATAACCATTGTATCGTTTTCCAAGAACTTCGCTATGACGGGATGGCGTATAGGGTTTATTACGGCACCGGGTTTTATAATAAATACAGTAAGAGATATAAATGAAAACAATGTATTTACTGCACCTTCTATTTCACAAAGGGCTGCTTTGCATGCATTAAGGATGAGGAAAGAAATCTGCCCTCCTATTGTTAATGAAGTAAAGAATAGGATGTATTATGCCTATGAAAGAATACAAAGGATACCGAAACTGTCTTGTTTACCGCCTAGGGGAAGCATGTATATGTTTGTAAATATAAAAGAAACAGGTTTAAGCAGTGTTGAGTTTAGTGATAAACTTTTAAAAGAGGCTCATATTGTTGTATTGCCGGGTATTGCTTTTGGCAATTGCGGGGAAGGATATATTAGATTAGCCTTAACAATAGGTGTATCTGAATTAGAAAAGGCATTTGACAGGATTGAAAAGATGGATTTATTTAAAAAATAAGCTTATATATTAAAAAATTTTAATAAATTTTTATACATTTGATGTATATACAGCGGTGTTGCTTTATTACGAGCATTATATGCAAATACTGAATAAGAGACATTTTATTTTTAAATAAGAATTCCAAGAAACAATGCAATACATGAATATACAATAAAACTGAATATATTATACATACATACAATTTATGGTAGTTTCACGTGCTTGTAATAAAAAGGCCTAAAGTATATAATTTAAATAGAATTAGCCTGTTTTACCAGATTAACCTATGGAAAGGAGCTATTTTTATGAATGAATCTACAAAAAAAGGCTTTTTAGATATTACCTCAGAGATAGGAAAGTTAAAAGCCGTTTTGCTACATAAACCGGGAAAAGAATTAGAAAGATTGACCCCTGAATATTTAAGAGAATTATTATTCGATGATATTCCTTGGCTTAAAAAAATGAGACAGGAACACGATGGATTTGCAGAAGTGTTGAGAAATAGGGGTGCCGAAGTTTATTATGTGGAAGAACTATTATCTCAAGTATTGTCGGATAATAAAGTGAAGGAAGAATTTACGAAGAGTCTTTTAGAGCAAAGCAAAATAGTGAACCCAAGTTTATATGAGGTTATTTACGATTATATTATTTCAAAAAGTTCTGAAGAAGTAGTGGAAATAGCTATTAGCGGTTTAAACAAAAAGGATGTTCTTGATGATTCAAGAGAAAAAAGTCTAGTAGATTATATTTATGCCGATTATCCCCTTCATATCAATCCATTGCCAAATCTATATTTTATGAGAGACCCGGCTGCAGTTATGGGTAATGGTATAAGTATTAATTCTATGCATACATCAGCTAGATGTAGAGAGCCCATGCTTATCAAATATTTATATGATTATAGCCCTCTATTTAAAAAAGAAAACTCACCTCTTTGGTATGACTATAATATTCCTTTTAGTTTGGAAGGCGGAGACATGTTAGTACTTTCCAAAGAAGTTGTAGCAATTGGATGCAGTGAAAGGACTTCTGCACAGGCTATTGAGATTTTAGCGAAGAATTTGTTTAGCGAAATGGAAGGGATTAGAGAAGTAGTGGTTGTAAGGATACCTGCTTTGAGAGCTTTTATGCATTTGGATACAGTTTTCACTATGATAGATTATGATAAGTTCACTATTTATCCGGGAATTCAGGATAAAGTGGAGGTATATAGGCTTGTAAAAGGAAAGAAAGATAACATTTTAGTAATACATGAAAGTGACTTGGTTGAAACCTTGAGAAAAACATTAAAAATACCTACTATCAGATTGATAGAAAGCGGCGGGGGAGACCCTGTTACAGCCGCCAGGGAACAGTGGAACGATAGTACAAATACTTTAGCAATAGCTCCGGGAGTAGTTGTAACTTACGGTAGAAACGAATATTCTAATGAAGTTTTAAGAAAGAACGGTATTGAAGTTTTAGAAATAGAAGGCTCTGAACTAGTAAGAGGCAGAGGCGGGCCAAGATGTATGAGCATGCCGCTGGTCAGAGATGAAATATAAAAAGAAAAACAAGGAGGAAACACTATGGCAGTAAATTTAAAAGGCAGAAGTTTTTTAACACTAATGGATTTCACACCCGGAGAGATAAGATACATGTTGGATCTTGCTCATGACTTAAAATCTAAAAAAAGGGCCGGTATTTATAACTACCTGCTAAAAGGCAAAAACATTGTGTTGTTATTTGAAAAAACATCTACCAGAACAAGATGTGCTTTTGAAATTGCAGCGCTGGAAGAAGGAGCCCATGTTACATTTTTAGATTCGTCCAGTTCACAAATGGGTAAAAAAGAATCATTGGAAGATACTGCAAAGGTATTAGGCAGATTTTTTGATGGCATTGAATATAGAGGTTTTGAACAATCAGTAGTGGAAGACTTAGCGAAATATTCCGGCGTTCCTGTATGGAACGGTCTTACCGATATAGATCATCCCACTCAGATACTTGCGGATTTGCTCACAATAGAAGAACATGTAGCCAAACCGTTAAACAAAGTAAAAGTTGTTTTTGTGGGAGATACCAGAAATAATATGTCCTATGCTTGGATGTATGGCTGTGCAAAAATGGGTATGCATTTTGTAGCATTGGGACCAAAAGAACTGGCACCCGATACATCAATTTTAGAGAAGGTTAATGAAGTTGCAAAGGAAACAGGAGCCATAATAGAAGTATCCGATGATGTTGATTTTGCGGTTAAGGATGCAGACGTAATATATACAGATGTATGGGCTTCCATGGGAGAAGAAGATAAGATTCCTGAAAGGGTTAAACTGCTATCCGATTATCAGGTTAATATGGAAATGTTAAATAAGACAGGGAATCCTGATGTGATTTTCCAACATTGTTTACCTGCTTTCCATAATTTCGAAACAAATATGGCCAGAGAAATGATGGATAAAGGCTATGATATGAGGGAAGTTACCGATGAGGTGTTTAGAAGCAGACATAGTGTAGTATTTGATGAGGCAGAGAATAGGATGCATACGATTAAAGCGGTAATTGTTGCTACTTTGTAAGTCGCTAAAAAGCCGTAGTGACAATGTTGTAATATAAAAATATTTATAGCGGAGAATTTTTCTCCGCTATAAGAAATTATATGTGTAAATTATAGTATAAAACTTAGGTATTTATCGGATAAATAACATATAAACTTAAATAAAAATTATAGAAACCGGATAGGAGAGGTATGAAATGGCAACAAAAGTGGTAATAGCATTAGGTGGAAATGCACTTCAAGAATCGGGCACTCCGGCGACAGCCGAAGCGCAGCTGGGAGTAGTCAAAAAGACATCTGAGTATATTGCACAAATTAGTGAAAAGGGGTATGAAATTACCATTGCCCATGGAAACGGTCCGCAAGTAGGCAGAATTCTTTTGGCATCGGAAACAGCATCTCATATAACACCCGCAATGCCTTTTGATGTTTGCGGTGCTATGAGCCAAGGATATATCGGTTACCATATACAACAAGCATTAAAACATGAACTTATTAAGAGAAACAGGGATATACCTGTAGTTACAATAGTGACACAAGTTGTAGTTGATAAAAATGACTCTGCTTTTTCAAGCCCTACCAAGCCAATAGGCCCTTTTTATACTGAGGAAGAAGCAAAAGTTATTGCCAAAGAAAAAGGATATATTATGAAAGAAGATGCCGGCAGGGGTTGGAGAAGAGTAGTTGCCTCACCTAAACCAATAAAAATTGTAGAATTGGACTCTATAAAAAGACTTTGGGATTCTACCATCGTAATCACTGTAGGCGGCGGAGGTATTCCGGTTATAGAAAATGAAGACGGATCATTAGAAGGTATTGCCGCTGTTATTGATAAAGATTTGGCTGCGGAAAGGTTGGCAGAGGATATTGAAGCTGACGTATTGGTTATTCTTACTGAAGTAGAAAAAGTATCTATAAATTATAAAAAACCCAACCAGAAGAATTTGGACTCAATAACTCTTGAAGAAGCGAAAAAATATATAAGGGAAGGACATTTTGCCCCCGGAAGCATGCTTCCTAAAATCGAAGCCGCTGTAAACTTTGCCAAATCAAAATCGGGGAGAAAATCAATAATCACCTCGCTTTACAAAGCTGTAGATGCATTGGAAGGAAAAGCAGGCACTACAATAGTTGGAAAGGTGTAAAGTATTATCTATGCATCTTTAAACTATATGCGAATAAACTAAATTTATTGTAAATTTAATTTTTTATGATAATATACTTATAGAAGGTAATCGAATAAAAGCAGGTGTGGTTGCCACCTCATTCACAAAGGAAGGAGGTGGTAGATATGAGTACATATGAAGCATTGTCTTTAATGATAGTGTTTGGAATGTTTATCGTATCAATTATCTCCTATTTAGATAGAGATAGAAAAAAATAACCGCCCTGCAGTGCTATGCTGGGCGGTTAATATAATTTAACCTTACGCTGGCAACCGCATCATGCGGATTCGGTTACCTTTACTTATATTATACCACAGATTATCGTAATGTAAACCTAATAATTTTCTGTCATAAAACCAAGACCTCCTCATATAAATAGTATAGAACGCAACTACAAATTTATTTAGGAGGAGGAAAGCGGATGGCTGTTGAACTCGTAAAAAAGCCTTTAAAAGTATGTAGAATAATTGGAGAAGAAGTTTCCGGTACTGTTGTGGAAGAAGACATAAATGTGCCTGATATAAATCCCGATATGCACAAAATACTCTACCCCTCCGCAAGGGTATTTATAAAGAATTCAGAGACAATAGTAGACAAGGTAATAATAGACGGACGAGTACTAATAGATGTTTTATATGCAGCAGATGCGGAGGGCAGGCCTTTAGAAAGTTTAAATATATCTGCAGACTTTACACATGTCGTAGATATAGTCGGTGCAATGCCCCGCATGAAAGAACAAGTAGATGTGGCAATACAATATGTTGAATGTCAGATAATTAATAGCAGAAAAGTTAATGTTAAAGTTATTATGGACATTGCTTGCGCGGTAGAAGATATATATGAAATTGAAATTCCGTTAGATGCCAAGGGTTCTGATTATTTGCAGGTCTTAAGAGAGCCTTTAGGCATAAAAGGAATCATAGGAGTAAATAGAGATAAATATAATGTCAAAGAAGAAATACAACCGGAAACCGGCGGTTTACCCGTAAATGAAATATTAAAAACAGACCTTCATGCCATTGTTAAAGACAGTAAAAGCATGGAAGGCAAAATTCAGGTTTTAGGTGATCTTGCCTATAATATACTTTATAAATCAGATAAAAATGAGCTTGGGAACATGATGGGGGAGGTACCTTTTGCCCAATATATAGAAGTACCGGAAGCTGATGAGGGCATGGAAACAATTGCTTATGCCAAGGTAAAAGAATCATATACTGAAATATCCAATGATGGAGAAAGCGAATATAACAAGATTGTTTTAAATGCCTCTATAGACATTATTGGAAAAACCTTCAATAACATTACTACAGAAGTATTGACTGATATGTATAGTCCTAAGTTTGAAATATCAATGGATAAAAAATTGTATGATATAGACGAATATTTATATAAAGGTTCAAACAGTGCGGTAATCAAAGACAGCCTAAAAATAAAATCGGGCAATCCCGAAATAAGAAAAGTATTCTTTTTAGATGCGAAACCGCAAATCCTTGAAATAAAAATAATGGAAGATAAAGTAGGGATAGAAGGTGTTGTTGAGGTATGTGCACTATATAAATCTTCCTTTGCCGGAGAATCAATGAATTGTGTTACCGGTCAGTTTCCTTATAAACTGATTATAGATATGCCGGGAGTCAGAACGACAATGCAATCTAGAGTAAACTGCTATGTGGAAAACATGAATTATGCTGTAGTAGGTGAAAACTCCATAGATATAAGAGTTGTTTTAAATGCATTGGCATATGTGTACGATAGGAAAGGGAAAAACCTAATAACAAATATCGAAAAGATAGATGCTTCTAAACCTGATTACAGCGCATTGCCGGCAGTAACACTATATATTGTAAGCCCCGGAGATACTTTGTGGAAAATTGCCAAAAGATATAATACAACAGTAGATGCGCTTGCAAAGCTTAACAATATAGAAAATCCGGATCTAATAAATGTGGGGGATAAGCTATTAATATTAAAAAATATAAGACAATAATAAGCTGGGGGGTCAAATAAATTAGTCCCCCCGGTTGTTATTTTTATATAAAAAAAATGTTTTTTGTATTATAATACTGTTAGAAAATATGTATTAGATTATAGAAAATTTACGGTGAAAATATGAAATATATCTTAAAGGCACCTGCAAAGATAAATCTTGCTATAGATGTATTATCTAAAAGACCTGATGGTTATCATGAGGTTAATTTAATAATGCAATCTATTTCCCTTTGCGATATTATCGAATTGAAAACTATAAACGAAAACAAGATAATTGTTGCGACTAGCTCTGAATCGGTGCCTAATGGCAACAAAAACATTGTTTATAAGGCAGCAGAATTAATAAAAGATAAATATAATATAAAAACGGGGGTTGAAATTGAAATTGAAAAAAATATTCCCGTGGCGGCAGGTTTAGGCGGGGGAAGCACTGATGCGGCTGCTGTAATAAAATTATTAAACAAAGCTTGGAAATTAGGAATGCCGGAAAAAGAGATTTTAAATATTGGCGGAATGATTGGAGCAGATGTTCCTTTTTGCATAGTAGGCGGCACTGCTTTTGCCGAAGGTTTAGGAGAAAAATTGACACCTCTTAATCCAATACCTGACTGTTTTATATTGCTTGCCAAGCCGGATGTAAATATTTCCACAAAAAAGGTTTACGAGGGTTTGGATATAAATAAAATTGATAAGAGACCGGATATTAGCGGGATAATAGATGCCATAGACAGAGGACAACTGGAGAAACTGGCGGCGAAGCTTTGCAATGTATTGGAAGGTGTAACAATAGATATGTGCCCTTTAGTCCAAACCATAAAGAAAAGTTTTATTGAATACGGTGCAATAGGAAGTTCTATGAGTGGGAGCGGACCTACCGTATTCGGAATATTTGATAATCAAAACAAGGCATATTATGCTTATGATGCAATAAAAAGTGTAGTTAACGAGGTACTATTAGTTAAACCGTTTAATAATCATGAAATTGATTAAGAGGTGAATGTTATGAATGCAATAGTTCTGGCAGGAGAAAAATTATCAGCAAAAGAAAATGTTTTAAAAAACAAAGCCTTAATAAAGATAAAGGACAAATATATGTTGGAATATGTATTAGATGCATTGCACAATGTTAAGGCAATTGACAAGATTGTGGTAGTGGGTTCAAAAACAAAGCTGGAAGAAGCTCTGGGTGACAGGATAGATTATATATTGGAGGGTACGGATTCAATTGTAGATAATGCGATAAATGCATTGGATTTATTTCCCTGTGAAAAGGAAGCACTTTTAATGACTTGTGATATACCTATGATTACCGTGGAGGCTATTGAACACTTTATTATGGAATCAAAAAAATCGGGAGCTGATTTGTCTTATTGTATAGTAGATAAAAAATTAAATGATGAAAGATATCCCGAAGTTAAAAGAACCTATGTCAAGTTAAAGGAAGGTTATTTTACAGGAGGCAATGCATTTTATTTAAATCCGGAAATTAAGGACAAGGTGAGAGACTTTTTTGAAAAGATGCTGGATAATAGGAAAAATCCCGTTAAAATGGCGGCGATATTGGGTTTTGGCTTTGTTCTACGATTAGCATTAGGTACGCTTGCTATAAATGCAATAAAAGAAAAGGTGGATAAGCTTTTGGGTATAAATGCGGCGGTAATAATCTCTCCTTATCCCGAAATCGGAAACGACGTAGATAAAGAATCGGATATCAAATTTGTTGAGAAATATTTATAAACGATTGAGAACGATTGCTAGCAGTTGCAACTTTTTTGGAATTTGATACCATACATGTATTAATGGCGAAGTATACTATACTAGCAATTATCGAGAGTTACATAGCAGGCTTAGCATACGGAATATGATTTTGACAGGTCTAACTCACCTATCTATGCAACTCTCTAAGTATTCGGCATTTACGAAAAAGCTCGTTCTTTATGCCGGTGTATATTATACAGCAGCAGGGTTACAAAACCTAAACTTCTAAACTCATTTCGGGCGAAATCAAACTCTCCCCGATAGATTTAATCTGGCTAGTTTATAATACGCCCTGTCTGTGCCATGATTTCGCTTTTCCTCCATTTCGTT
>JALNWH010000085.1 GCA_023230985.1 Bacillota bacterium | reverse complement strand
GCACGATACACCATAGCTCAGGCTTAGCGACTATGGGTTTTGGTGCTTCTGCATTAATAGGAGGCAAGCTGGCAGCACCGGATAAGGTGGTAATTACACTTGTTGGCGACGGCGGCTTTGGCATTAATCCGAGTACCCTTGCAACAGCAGTTGAGCAGGATATTCCTGTAATATGGATTGTTATGAACAATTCTGCTTTTGGAACCATTGCAGGATTAGAATACTCCAACTATAAAACCAAGTTTGGTACTGTTTTTACGAAACCTGATGGAGAGTCGTATTCTCCTAAATGGGCGGATATTGCAAAGGCTTACGGAGTAGATGCAGTCTATATAAGTTCTGCTGAAGAATTTAAACCTGCTCTGGAAAAAGCTATTGCTTCGAATAAACCATATTTAATAGACATACCAATGGAAAATATCGGAGTACCTACTCCCGGATGCTGGAACATTAATGATATTTACACGCCGAAATCAAATGTAGTATCAGGTAAGGTTATAAAGAATGATAAAGGTGAATATGAGCCTCCTAATCATTCCGGGTCACATAAGTAAATCAGGATGATAAAAATGTTATGTAGAAATGCATTTAAAGGGGGAATGAAAAAATGAATAGGAAATTTTCGCTGGCTTATCTTACCATACCTGGAACTGATCCGGTAAAGCAAATTGATATAGCTACCGAGGTGGGATATGATTATGTGAGCCTCCGCCCGATACCAATGCACTTGCCTAATGAACCACTTTTTCAATTTGATAAGGATATAGGTTTATTTAGAAAAATAGAAGAGGCGCTAAAAAAGAACAATATAAGATTGCTAGATATTGAACTAGCCAGAGTGAGGAAAGATTTAAAGGTTGAAGACTATGAATCAGCATTTTCTGCCGGGGCTGAACTAGGTGCAACAGATGTTATTTCCAGTGTTTGGACTGATGATAAAGCCTATTATTATAATGAGTTTGCAAAGATATGTGATCTTGCTGCTAAATACGATTTGCGAGTAAACTTAGAGTTTGTTACTTATTCAGGAATTACAACACTGGAAGAAGCAGTTAATTTGCTTAATGGAGTACAACGACCCAATGCACATCTTTTAATAGATACACTACACGCGCATAGATCAAAGGTATCTCCGAAAGACCTAGAAAAAATAGAGCAATCAAAATTTGGACTTATTCATCTATGTGATGGACCTAAACCTATACCGGGCTTAGATGATCCGGAAATGATTGGAGTAGCAAGAGAAGGAAGGCTTTATCCCGGAGATGGTGGGATTGATTTAAAAGGTATGCTTAAAGCGATGCCTACGAATCCAATTTCCATAGAATTACCAAACTCTAAGGAAATGAAGAATAGAGGAGCTTTAGGACATGCTAGACAATGCTTGATAAAGGCGAGGCAGTACCTTGCAGAGAATGATATTGAGTAAAAGAAGAGGCACAATATTTTTAGAAGGGGAGGCTTATATGTCTATTGATATCAATACTAAAATGGTCACACTGTTGGGAAAACCTCTATCTCAATCTTATGCGGCGAGGATGCAAAATACTGCATATAAGGCTGCCGGAATCAATATGCTTTATTTTTATACAGAAGTAGAAAATGATTTTTTACCCGATGTAATAAATGGAATTAGACATATGAATTTTGCCGGATTTGCTGTTACCAAACCAAATAAAGAAGAGGTTATGAAATATGTTGATGAGGTTGATCCGTTATGTGAAAAAATGAATGCAAGTAATACAGTTGTTATTAAAAATGGAGTACTAAAGGCATATAATACTGACGGTATAGGTTTCTATAGGGCACTAAAAGAGGAAGCTCCTGAGATAGATATATCTGATTCAGTATTTTTCTGTCTTGGAGCAGGAGGTGCTTCTAGGGCAATATGCAGTGTACTTGCACACAAAGGTGCGAAAAAACTTATAATAGCGAGCAGAACTTTATCAAAGGTTGAAAAGCTAGTAAATGATATAAATGAAAAGTTTGCACCTATTGCAGAACAAGTGGATATACAAGATTTAGAGTTGCTTAAGGAAAAGATTAAATCATCGGATGTTGTTATGAATAACACAGGGTTAGGAATGCATGTTAGCTACGATAAAACACCAATACCTAAAGAATATTTGAAAAAGGGACAATTATGTTTTGATGCAATATATAATCCATCTAAAACAAGATTTCTATTAGAGGCTGAGGAAGTTGGTTGCAAAATAATGAATGGTCTGGGGATGTCATTGTATCAAGGAGCTGAACAAATAGAACTTTGGAGTGGCAAAAATGCACCGATAGAGACAATGCGCAAAGAACTTATGAGCATTCTTTCCAATGAAGAAAATTGATGGATGATTAAATATTATTGTTTGAACTATAAGGAGGGGTAAAAACTTGAATGTGCTTAGATGGATTGATGACCAACTTGAAGAAACTTTTATGGTTATTTTTCTAGCGATTATAACTTGTGTAATAATGATGCAAATTTTTGCTAGAACTTTTTATCATTCACTTACCTGGCCTGAAGAATTTAGCAGATACTGCTACATATGGACCGTGTTTTTTTCATTGGGTTATACAATTCGAAAAGGAAATGCATTGCGAGTAGGGATACTTATGGATATGCTTCCCAATAAACTGCGTAAGGTTATTGAAATCATAACAAATGTAATAATGTTAGTTTTATACTTTATATTGTTTAGATATTCTATTATTTATACTGCTAAGATCAAAGTAACAGGCCAAGTTTCACCAGCAATGCGATTGCCTATGTGGATTATGTATATGTCAACGGTTATAGGATTTGGATTAGCTGTTTTTCGTATGATACAAGAAATATACTCTAACTTTAAAAATTTTAATAAAGAAGCTAAAACGACATTAGAGTCTACTATTAAAGAAGCAGAGGAAGAAGTTATGGCTACCGGAACTGCAATCCCCAATAAAATAGAAGTAGTGGGGGGTGACTTTTAATGGCATTATGGATATTTGTTGTATTTCTAGTTTCGCTTGCTTTTGCTATACCCATTACTATGAGTATGGTTATGGGGGCTTTGACTCCACTTGTGTTAAGCGGTACAGGAAGCATACAACAATTAATTGCTAATAGCTTTTCCGGATCAGATACCACACCTATTTTAGCAGTACCTCTTTTTATCTTAGGGGGTGTGCTGATGGCAGAAGGGGGTATATCCCGTAGGCTATTTAATTTCTTTGCTTATTTTGTTGGTAATCTAACAGGAGGGTTACCATGTGCCGTTATCCTTACCTGCCTTTTTTATGGAGCTATTTCCGGTTCTGGTCCGGCTACAACAGCTGCAGTAGGCTCAATGACTATCCCATTTTTAGTAGATATGGGATACGATAAAACTTGGTCAGCTGGTATGGTAGCCACTGCCGGGGGTCTTGGTGTTATTATACCACCATCAATTCCCTTTGTTCTTTATTCATTAGCAACGGGAGTTTCAACAGGTTCATTATTCTTAGCAGGGGTACTTCCGGGAATTCTAATTGGATTTTTTATGATGGCTTATGCTATTGTTTATTGCAAAAGAAAAGGCGAAGATAAAGAAAGAATAAAAGAAAAGGTTACAGAGTTACGTTCAAAGGGTTTTTTAAAGTTATTTAAAGAAAGTTTTTGGGCTTTATTATCACCGGTAGTAGTATTAGGTGGCATTTACTCTGGAGTGGTAACTCCAACAGAGGCAGCATGCATATCTGTGTTTTATTCACTCTTTGTTTCTTTGTTGATTTATAAGTCTTTTACAGTAAAAGAGATTATTCCTTTTTTAAAAAATGCTGTAAAAACTTATGCACCTTTATGTTTTGTGCTCGCTTTTGCAATAGCCTTTGGACGTGTGCTAGCCTTGGCAAAGGCACCGGTTTTAATAGAGAATTTTATACTAAATAACTTTAGTTCAAGTATAAGCGTATTAACTGGAATTGTTGTGATTTTCCTATTGCTAGGAATGGTTATGGATACGGGTCCCGCCATTGTTATATTATCACCTATCCTTCTCCCCGCAGTGCAATCTATGGGCGTTAATCCTGTACATTTCGGTGTCATAATGGTTTGTTGTCTATCAATCGGTTTAGCAACGCCACCTTTTGGTCTAGATCTTTTTGTGGCCGGGACACTTTCAGACTTGCCACCTATGAAAGTAGCGGGAAAAGCAATGCCGTTTATATATGCTTTTGGTATAGCTTTATTTATTGTCACTTACATACCTTGGTTTAGTCTTGTTCTCCTATAAGATGGGAGTTTAGTAATAAAAAAAGAAAGAAGGGGGAAAAAAATGAAAAGATTATTAATTCTATTATTAGTTCTTATCCTGACTTTAGCATCTATTGGATGTGCAAATGAAACACCATCGGCCGAGGGAACACCGGAAAAAGAGGTAGAAGAAACGAATGGATTTGCGTCATTAGATCCAGTAACACTTATTGGGGCAGATAATGCAGGTGTTGGCGCTGCAGCGCAACTTTTTGGCGAACTCATAGTCAAAAAGGTTGAGGAAGCCACTGGAGGAAAACTAAAAATTGATTATTTTCCAAACAGTCAGCTTGGTAATGATCAAGAGCTTCAAGCCCAGATGCTAGCTGGCGATATTGACTTTGTTATAGCGCAAACTGCACAAACGGTATCTTTTGTACCTGAAGTAGCAATCTTTGACTTACCCATGGTGTTTGCAAAATACGATGCAAAGACAATTGATTATGCTTTGAATAATAGTCCTTTTACAGAAAAAATTAATGAGGCATATAAAGCAAAGAATATGCGAATAATGCATTATTTGCAAGGTGCCACATTTAGGGAGACGACTTCTAATAAAAAGATAAGCAACCTTGATGATTTTAAAGGACTAAAGATAAGAACAATGGAGAATCAAAATCATATGGCTTTTTGGAAAGCCTTGGGGGCTTCTCCAACACCATTGCCTTGGCCTGAGGTCTATGTTTCATTGCAACAGGGTCTTGTAGATGGGCAAGAAAATGCTACAGATACTTGTGTTGGTGCAAACCTGCAGGAGGTTCAGAAATATCTGATAATGACCCATCACATACTTTACTGCAATCAATTTTTGATTAACGAAGAAAAGTTTAGCAGTTTAGATCCTGCATTTCAAGATGTTCTGCAAAAAGCTGTTAAAGAGGCTGCAGTTGAAATAGAAGCAGAATTAAGTATTATAGACAGAGACAATAAGCAGACATTATTAGATGGTGGAATGGAACTTGTAGAATTTGATGACAGTTTTATAGATCAGGTTTTAGAAAAGGCTGAAGGAGTGTATTCATCTATAGGCAAAGATATAGGACAGGAATATGTTGATGCTTTATTAGATGCATTAGAAAATGCAAAATAATTAAATTGATTAAGCATATTTCCAACCTTAGAAAACCTAGTGTAAGATAAATGCTAATTATAAAATTGCAAGAGTAGGTAGATGAATTTATAATCTACCTGCTATACAAATAAAATATCGCTGTAATGATTGTAAGTAGCATGTTACAGCGATATTTTATGTTTAAAAGATTCTGGAAATAAGATATAAAATAGTATTAGACAAGCAAGAACAAAGGCTAAAAAATTATTGTTAAAGTAAAGAATACTAAAATAATTCTCTGTAGTTTGTAATAACTAATCTTACATAGAGGAGGAGTTTGATTTGAAAACTATAACGTTGCTTTAATAGGAGCGGGATATGCAGGAATTTTACATGCAAATGGCTACACGAAAGTTTGAGAGGGTCTTCATCACCAGTGGCAGATCATTGGGATAAAACCGGATGGAATAACCTGCTTGTATGTGATGATATACTTCGGGGATATACATATGAATTACAAGACTTTGTTGAATCTGTCGCCTATGGAAGAGCACCTATTTCAGGTTTTGAATTAGCCTATGAAACTATAAGAATTATATATGCAGCGTATCAATCTGCTAGCGAAGGAAGAAGGATTAAGTTATAACTTATCAAAACGTATGTTTTAAAATATAAAGATAAAGGAGGACTTCCGAATGAAACATTTCGGGGCTTTCAAGGTACGCACGAAATTGATATCAAGTTTTTTGATCGTTGCGTTAATAGTTGCGATTGTGGGGGCAACAGGTTACTATGCTATATGTAGGATGTATGAAATGCAGAAGGAGTTTATCGAAAGAAGGCTTCCAAGCGTACAATCATTACTTATTATATCAGAAGCACAGACTTCAATTAATGATTCTATCAACCTTATTTTGTTAAATGTGATTAATGAGAAAGATTATGGAATACAGTTACTGAATATCAATAATGCATTTAAAAGGATTGGGGATGAATGGGAAGCGTATACAGCGATGCCAGCAACGACTGAAGAAGAAAAAGTACAAAAGGAATTTATATTATTGTGGAATGTATGGGAGACAAACATTAAAAATTTTGTTGAACTTGCCAATCAATACGAAGTGTCTCAGTCCGAAGATATAAAAAAAATGATGATTGTAAAAAATATGAGCGGGTATGATAGATATTATACTAATTCTAAAGCACAACTTGAGGAACTTGTTGCACTAAATGTAGAATACACTAATACAGCAAGAGTAGATGCAGGAACGATATATAATAACATATCAAAACTCCTTATAACAGCGATTTCGCTTGGTTTTCTAATGGCAGTTTTACTGGGTATGTTTTTGAGTGCAGCAATTAGTAAACCTGTTATAGCAGCAGCGTCAATTATCGGTGAAATTGCTAAGGGGGATTTAACGGTTCCCATTAAAAAAGAACAAACAACCAAAGAAATCAGGCAAATGTTCTTTAGTTTAAGCCGGATGGTAGTGGAATTGAAAGAATTGATTACAAAAATTAGTATGATATCAAGAAGCCTTACTTCTTCAAGTCACCAATTAGCGATGACATCAGAAGGGGCCTCTTCAGCAAGCAAGGATATTACAATCACCATAAATCAACTTTCCGAAGGAACTAACGATCAAGCACAAGAAATGCAAAATATTAGCGATAATATAAACCATGCAGGTAATGAGATTGAAAATATGTCGATTAATGCAGTTAATGTTGTTAAAAGTAGTAAAAAAGCATTTGAAGCATCAAATAACGGTCTTTCAATATCACAAAATGCCGTGAACAAAATCAAAGAGATACAAAATATCACTATAGAAACAGTTAAAGCAATAAACCAGCTAGGAGAGGAGTCGAAGCAAATCAATGAGATAGTAGGAGTTATACAAGGCATATCGGAACAGACAAACCTGCTATCCCTAAATGCAGCGATAGAAGCAGCACGGGCGGGGGAATTCGGAAGGGGATTTTCTGTAGTTGCAGGCGAAGTAGGAAAACTTGCTGAACAAAGCAACAGTTATGCTCAGCAAATTGCAGAGCTTGTTGCAAAGATTTATCAAGAAATTAGTAGGGTAACAGAAAACATGTCGGTTAACACTCAGGAGGTTGATGAAGGAGTTGTAATAATAAATGAAGCAGGGAATGCATTTAAATCAATAGTTAGTGAAATGGAGGATATTGTTATACAGGTTGAACATATGAACGAATCAATACAATCAGTTGCAGTTAGCAGCAAAGAAATTGCTGATTCAATAAGTGGTGCCACCGCTATAACTGAAGAAATAGCTGTATCTGCAGAAGAAATATCATCTTCTTCTAGAGAACAATCCTCTGCTATCCTTGGGGTTACATCGTCAGCACAAGAGTTATCAAAAATGGCTGAAGAACTTAATTCTGCTGTGAGTAAGTTTAAGTTATGAAAATGATAGCTATTAGGGTTATGTAAAAAAGCTAACTATTTAAAGTCAATAACTTCTATAGCAAAACCTTTGATAATATCTTTTACTTTTTCTATATCCTTTTCATCAGGAGTAGCATATAGGTTTTTATATTTTGATAAGCCTAAATTATCATACTTATAGTTTCCTAAAGAATGATAGGGTAGTACTTCAATTTTAGCGGAAGGAATATTTTTGCTTATAAACTGCGCAATCTTTGTTATATTTTGTTCACTATCATTTATATCTTTTATAAGCGGAATCCTAATGACTGTTTCTTTATTTAGTTTTCCTATGTTAGCTATATTGTCGAGTATAATATTATTATTACACCCTGTATAACGCCTATGAATTTCTCCATCCATATGTTTTATATCTATAAAGATAAAATCCAGCTTTTCAAATATGTCCACTAAGTTGTCCCAATTGAAATAACCGCCGGTTTCAATGGTTTGATGGATACCCATATCATAAAAAATGTATACTAGGTTTCTCAAAAATTCTGCTTGGCAGGTGGGTTCTCCGCCTGAATAAGTGATGCCGCCATTTGAATATCTGTAAAAAATCATCTGCCGTTTTATTTCTTTCAAAACCTCATCAACAGTCATTTTTTTAGCATATTTACCGGGATTCATATCCCAACTTTCCGGATTACAACACCATTTACAACGGAGAGGGCATCCGGACATAAATATTGTAGATCGGATACCTTCACCGTCATTTACAGAAAAGTGTTGAATTTGAAAGATTATGCCTGTTTCTTTTTTCTTCATAGTATTAATACT
>JALNWH010000084.1 GCA_023230985.1 Bacillota bacterium | reverse complement strand
TTTATTTTCTATTTAGTTATTTTACATACACCCGATTTTCATATTATCCTTATGCAAAAATACTTCTATAGAATTGGTCAAAATGTCGCAATAACTGTAAGAAACAGCCCTTCCGGCATCTTCCGTTACATCCCCATCTATTCTAACCACAAAAATGCTTGGGTAAGTCTTTTCAATAATTCCTTCTCTAATGGATATTCTTTTACGCCCCTTATTTGCCTTAAGGACTACTCTTTCGCCTACATGATTATCCACATTCCTTTTAATAAGGGATAGGGTGTTTCTTGATGCCATAAACATCACCTACCTTCCAAACACAATACATTTTAACATATATTATAGAATGTGTCAAATTTGAAACAAATATTATACCAGACTGATTATTTTTAAGTCAAATGTATTTACATGCATAAAAAGTGACGAATAGACGTGATTTTAGATTACCTCCCATTAATTCGTTATTCCTCAGTCTTTCATATGCATTACTAATCCGGAGTTATTTTTATAGAGTTTTGATACTGAATTGTTAATACTTAACTATCACGGGCGGTCACAGACCGCCCCTGCTTTTCAAGATTCTTAGGCTAAAGCCTTAGAATGACGATGGGAGGGTGTCACCCTGAGCGATAGCAAAGGATCTTGACCCCAAAGAAATACCCTAATATCCTTGGGCCATATAATATTTTTTTATAGCTTCATATATTGCTGCGGCAGCTTTTTTTTGCATATTGGGACTTGCAAGTTTTTCCGCATCTATTGGATTTGTCATATATAAAAGTTCAATCAAAACAGCACTGCATCTAACTTCTCGAAGCAAGTAAAACTCAACTTCTCTTATACCTCTTCTATTACTTTTTAGCTGTTTTGATAATTCTTCCATTAAAAAACCCGAAAGCTCTTTTCCTTCATTATCTTCTCTATAATGATATATTTCCGTACCTGAAGCAGTTTCGTTTTGAAATGTATTTTGGCTGATAGAAATAAAAATATCCGGTTTTTTTGAATTTGCAATCTCTGCTCTTTTTGATAGCACTATATGTTCCTCATTCTCTCTAGTTAAAAACACTTTTGCTCCATTATCCGATAAAAGCTTCCTCAGTTCAGAAGCTATAAAGAAATTGACTTCACCTTCTTTTAGTCCGGTTACACTTTCAGCTTCATTTATATCTCCCAAACCGGAAGCCGCATCAAGCACAATAATTCTTCCCTTTAAGGGCTTATCACTTTCCGGCAATTGCATTTCATCAATTTCTATTCCGGTATAATAGTAATTCAATATATCAGTGTGCCCCATTCCAATCTCGGCCATCTTTTCCGAACCGATTAGACAAAGACCCAGACCATGACCTTTTCCTATACAAGATATTAAAAATCTTACAGGCATATAATTAAATCTGGTAGAATTAAGATTTAGTATATTCATGATTTCTGTTCCTTTGAATTTCTTTCCGCCTACATTCATTGATTTAATTCGTCCCTCTTCGTCCACCTCGACTTTTTCAAATATCCCATTGATATTGTAATACTCATTTTCCGGCTTGGTAATCTTTATATTCAGCATACTTTCAAGTTCTTCTAAAGTAAAAAATTTATCCTTATCTTTATCTTCTACATTGCTGCAATATTTGCAAAATACCTTTCTTAAATAAGTTATTTTATTTCCTATTACATTTTCCGAATTTTCTGTTGCACCGCCGCATTTATAATGAAAGTATGGTTTTATCGGCTTTCCTTCAAAGGTAATAATTTTATTCTTTGTTTCCTTAACAGCTTCTTTAATGCCTAAAGGAATATTCTCAATAGGTATGTCCATATTCGGTATACCGTATTCCAAACAATGCCCGGGTTCCGTGCAAATTTCACAACCTTTGTTCTTACCACACCCGCTTCCGCCATAGAGCTTCATCTTTCTGGCTAACTCCGTTCGAGCCATAATAACAAAACACTTTACCATCTCGGGATATGAGTTTTCTTTTATGTTATAAGCTGATATCCTTTCTATCAACTCATCTATATGAACTTTAACTTTAAGGGATTTATTCCAAAGAAATACATTGAGCAACATTTACATCTCTCCTGCTTTTAACTATAGACGGCTTTTGTAAGAATTTTATACTATATTGTATGTACTCTCACAATATAGGGTGCATAGGTTTATAGCGAACATCTATTTTATAAGTTATACACAGGATATTAACAGTTGGTGAATAAGACTAAAGGCCTAGTACCTTTTTAAGCAACTGACTTGCCTTAATTAAGAAGTATCCACAGACTGTGGATACTTCTTAATTAAATCATATTTTCATTTTTTAATATATCGTCATAAGTCTCCCTATTAACTATAATTTTCTCTTCATCCTCATCTAATAAAACTACAGCAGGCCTTGGCAGTTTATTGTAATTACTGGCCATGGAATAGTTATAAGCACCTGTGCTTATTACTACTAAAACATCACCTTTGCAAACTTCAGGGACACTTAAGTCATGAATTAGTATATCCCCTGTTTCGCAGCACTTTCCTGCTATAGTAACTATCATTTCCGGTTTTTCATTATATTTGTTTGCAATAACAGCTTCATATTTTGCTTCATACAGCGCAGGTCTTGGATTATCCGGCAATCCCCCATCAACGCTTACATAAGTCCTAATACCGGGAATCTCTTTAATTGCACCGATTGTATAAAGCGTAATCCCCGCTTCTCCGATTATCCACCTGCCCGGTTCAATTGTTACTTTAGGTATATCCAAGTCCAACTCATTGCAATATTTATACAAGGTCTCCATTATGCTGTCAGTATAATAGCTTATAGGCTTCACACAATCTTTTTTTGTATAGTAAATACCAAAGCCACCGCCCGTGTTAAGCTCTTTTGTAATAAAGCCCAAATCGTCTTTGATTATTTTTATTATTTTTAATAAAGCTTTTACAGCGGAAATATGAGAAACGTTTTCATATAATCCGGAGCCAATATGAAAGTGAAAACCCATTAACTCAATATGTTCAGAACAAAGTGTTTTTGAAACTACTTCATGAATATTATCTATTGGAACCCCAAACTTTGAATCCCTTTGTCCGGTGCTTATATATTTATGTGTATTGCTGTTGACACCGGGCGTAACCCTTATCAGTACTTTTACTTTTTTGTTAAAATTTGAAGCAATATCTTCTATCATCGAAATTTCATCCATATGATCTATTACTATTCTTCCTGCATTATTTTCTATAGCCATTTTTATTTCATCTGTAGATTTATTGTTTCCGTGAAATATTACGTCTCTCATAGGAAAATCTGCTTTGATTGCCGTATATAATTCCCCGCCGGATACTACATCCAGCCCAAGGCCTTCTTCTTCAATTATTCTGCACATCGCCATAGTCAAAAAGGCCTTTCCGGCATATACGGCTTTAGTATTATCATATTTATATAAAAAATCATTCCTTATTTCTTTGCATTTATCTTTTATAACTTCTTTAGATATCACATAAAGGGGTGTACCATATTTTTTCGCCAACTCTACGGTATCATATCCTGAGAAAATAAAGTTCTTTCTAGAATTTACAACATTCATAAATGCCACTCTTCCTTTCGTTTATCATAACTTTTGCTGCTTCACTAAATAATATCATATAAATATTTTTTTAACTATATGTTATAATAAACATTCAGGACATTATAGAATATTGATGATCAATATTTATTTTTACATTGTAATCAGGATGCTTCTTCCTTATCTCTTCTTTTACAGCCTCTATCAATTTACCTTCATCTTCTATTCTAAAATCGAAGGGAACAACCATATCAAAGGCAATATCATACTTCCCTTCATATTGAGTAACGCAAAAATCATGTATGGACAAATCATAAGGAAGCTTCTCTAATACTTTCATTATATTTGATTGTGCCTTTAAAAGCTCCTTATCTTCCGTATCTATCGGATCTATATGTATAACTAAATGTATGTTAAGTTCTTCCGATATTTCTTTTTCGATTAAATCAATAATATCATGGGCAGCGGTAATGCTCATACTGCATGGTATCTCTGCACATATAGATGCCACTATTTTACCCGGTCCGTAATTATGTACTATTAAATCATGGACTCCTACAACTTTATCATAAGAAAGGGTTTTACTTATTATTCCATTTACCAGTTCTTCATCAGGAGCTTCTCCCAAAAGCGGATTCAATGTTTCACGAATTAGATTTATGGCATTATAGATTATAAATAACGAAACTAAAAAGCCGATATATCCATCCATGGGCATTTTGGTATACTTACCTATCAGCAAAGACATTACAACTACCGATGTTGCAATAACATCACTCAAGCTGTCAAAAGACGTAGCATCCATTACCTTTGATTTTATCGCTTTCCCGATGGTTTTATTAAACATACTAAGCCAAACCTTAACCAATATGGAAATAGATAACAAAACTATAGTAAGTAAATCAAAGGCTATAACCTCCGGATTTATAATCCTTTTAAAAGAACTCTTTACAAACTCAAATCCAACTAATAAGACCATAAATGAAACTACCAAGGCAGCGATGTATTCAAATCTACCATGACCAAATGGGTGTTCTTTATCCGCAGGTTTGCCGCTCATTTCAAACCCAAATATTGTTACAATGGAAGAAGCAACATCAGAAAGGTTATTAAAGGCATCAGCCATTACTGCAATACTATTCAAATAAAATCCAATAAATATTTTTAACAAAAAAAGCATAGCATTAGATGCTATCCCGACAATCCCTGATAGATATCCATATTTTTTTCTTACAATTATATCTTTAGTTTTCTTATAATCCTTTATAAATGTCTTAATAAAAAAATTAGTAAGCATTAATTATACTCCTTAAACATCCGCAAACAAAAAACTTCCACTGCTATCAACTGCTTATTGTTATTCTCAATCATTTATTATTATGCAATTATTCAATCGTATTTCTCCATTTATCAATCAGAATAAATATCAGAAAACTCTACCTTAATCCTATCAGTATGTCCCCCGGATTTAATGCTCCCTTCCTCTTCAATTATGGCATTGTCATCATTTACCGGCAATTTAATAATAAATTCCGTACCTTTATTTTCTATACTATTAACACTGATAGTGCCTTTATGCATTTCCACCAAAGATTTAACCAAAGAAAGACCTATGCCGCTGCCTCCGTTTTCCCGAGAAAAAGAGCATTTTACCTGTCTGAAACGTTCAAAAATTGAATCTAATTGATCCTCGGGAATACCGATGCCCGTATCTTTAATTACTATTTTTATCGGATCCCCTTCCGCTTCCATAATAACACTGATTTTACCGCCGGGATTAGTGAATTTTATAGAATTAGCCAGCAGATTCAAAATAATTCTTTCCATTTGATTAGGGTCACAGGCAACTACTCTTTCCTCTATATCAGTATCAAACTCTAATGTAAGCCCGTTACTCTCTATGTAATCCACTATTGATAAGGTAATATCTTCAATTATTTTTACAATATCGTATTTCCCCAGTTTTATGTCAAAAAAGCCTGCATCTATCTTTGTTATATCAATAAGGTTGTTTATTAGCCTTAAGAGCCTATAACAATTTTGCTTCATCATCATAGTATACTTTTTGCAGCTTTCATGCGAAATTCCTTCTTCACTGTTATAAAGTGTTAATAGATGTAAAATCCCCATTATTACATTTAATGGGGTTCTCAATTCGTGGGAAACATTAGCGAAAAACTCATTCTTTTGTTTATCTGATTCCATTACTTCTTTTAACAACTTTAAATTTTCCTCTGCTTCTTTTTTTAAAACTTGAACCTCTTTTTCAGCAAGTTCTTTACAAATCTCCTTTTCAATACATTCTTCGTAATACATCCTATATTTTTTTTCAATTAAAATTACTAAAAGGGGAATTATAATTAAAGAACTCGCTGCAATCCTATGATCATCATATCTATTAGCCAAGAATAATGAAGATGCAATTACACTTTTATTAGAAAAAAAAATATGCATCATTGCTGCAGCATAGCTTGCGATACCGGGTATAGTGCCGCCAATGAGGATGGATAAAATAACCACTGAACAGAATAAACTATAATTATTACTAACGCTTAATTTCAAAACAGGTGTAAACCTTTGTAATATAGCAATTACAACTGTAATAATAAGCCCAAAATATTTCTTAGTAAGAAATATTAATCCATTGCTTATGTCATCTCTGATTTCATGTTCTGCCCTTCTAACTGATTTTAACACCATTAACAACCACTTCCGCATAATAATAACTGAATCAAAAACTTCACTGAGTCATGTTTTTAAAAAAACAACAAGCCTTTTCCTTCTGTTATTTATTTAGAAATTAAAGTAGTCTTTGGTATTATTCTACTAATAAAGAAAAAACCCTTTTTTATTTCACAGTAATTATTGCATTACTTTTCAATGCTATTAATAATTATTAGCTTTTATGCCTGTTTTTCGCTTTGTATATCATTTTCCATTAATATAATATCTTTTTGAAATACCATATATACAACAGGTATGATAACTAATGTTAATAAAGTAGATACCATAAGACCGCTCATCAAAGATATTGCCATAGGTACCATTAAGCTGCTTCCGCCAAAAGCTAAGGGTATCAATCCTATAACGGTTGTAATCGTAGTAAGCATTATGGGCCTAAATCTCTTTTCTACTGCATCCATGCAGGATGATAATATATCCTTTCCTTTTTTTCTTTCTTCATTTATAAAGTCTATTAATAAAATTGCATTATTAACAACTATTCCTGCTAGGCTCACTATTCCCAGTAAAGCTGTAAAAGAAAGCGGTTGTCTAAATAGTGCTATCCCGAATATAGAGCCTATCACCGATAAAGGTATAGTAACAAGAATTATTAAAGGCTGTCGGAAGGAACCAAATTGGAATAGTAATATTAAATACACTGCCAATATGGCAAAAATAGCTGAAACACCTAAGTCACCAAAGTATTCTATTATCTTTTCTCTTTCGCCGTCAAAAACAACTTCTACATTGCCCAAGTCTTTATCTTTTAACTTCCTGTCCAACTTCATAGTTATATCCACCGGATTGTATCCGGACTTTACATCACTATATACTGTTACAGTCATTTCTCTATTGTATTTGGTAATAACAGGGTACTCGTGATCCAAATCTATTAGCCCAAAAGATTTTAACAAAGCTTTATTATTAGAAACCGTTGATTTTATCATTAGGTTTTCCAAATCTTCCTTTGAATCAATTTTTCCCTTTATATTAATATTATATTCATTATTTCTTTGTCTAAGCTTTGATGCATCTCTGCCCATAAGAGCAATATTTATTTCGTTTTGAATATCGTAAATGCTTAAACCGTTAAAGGCTGCAATCGAATCGTCCGGCTTGACGTTATACTGATATATCTTATCGTTATGATCATCTTCAATGTTTATTGTTCCCTTTATATCCCTTAAACATGCTTTTACCGTTTCAGCAGAATCAATAATTGTATCCATATCATCACCGGCAATCCTCACTCTTACAGGCGCACCTATGGGTTCTGCCAATTCTAACAGTTTCACTGTTGCGGAGCCTCCTACAATTTGAGAATCAATCAAACCTTGCAGATAATTTGCAAATTCCGAATTGTTTTTAAAGTTTTTACTCTTCTTTAAGTCAACTTTGAGAAGAACTTGTGCATAATCCTTTGAAGGAGTGCTGATAGGAACAGCGTTATAAAATTTCGGTAACCCGTCTCCTATTGCACCGGTATAGGATTCTACTTCGTCTTGTTCTTCTAAAATTTCAAAAACTTCTTTTGTCAGTTTTTCCGTTTTTTCCAAGTCAAAGCTTTGTTCAGAATTAATATTTATATAAAGCATATTTTTATCAGCATATGGGAAAAATTGAAGTCCCAAATTAAGCGCCGTGAAGATTGATATTCCGAAGATAATTATTGCTACAACTAGGGTCAACCCTTTTTTTTGCAAGCTCAATTTCAACAATTTTTCAAAAAACTTTCTAATCCTATGCTTTTTTACTTTCTCACTATTAGGCTTAAATGCCACATATGCAAGAGCGGGTGTAACAAATAGTGCAACAAAATATGAAGCGGTTAATGATATTATTACTATAGCCGGCACACTAAAAACATATTCTCCCGCTACAGAGTCAAGCATAAGCAAAGGTATAAAAGCCGCAACGGTAGTGAGGGTGGATGTGAATATGGGTATAGCTATTTCCCTAACCCCTCCTATGCATGCCTTTAGTTTTTCTTCGCCATTGTCAAGCCTTACTTGTATTGCATCGGATGTAACAATAGCATTGTCAACCAACATTCCCAAAGCTATAATTAGAGCAGATATGGAAATCAAATGCAGCTTGATTTTTAATATGCTCATTACAATAAATGCAACGCAAATAGACAAAGGAATTGCCGCAGAAACTATCAGTGCGTTTCTAAGACCCATTCCCAAGAAGACAACTGCAATAACAAAAATAATTCCTCCTATAAGGTTTCTTATAAAATTATTGGTAGACTTGCTTACTTCGGCAGGTTGAAATAATACCCTGTCAATAGATACATCTTCGGGAAGGTTTTCTCCAAGGATCTCCAGCTTTCTATCTAC
>JALNWH010000083.1 GCA_023230985.1 Bacillota bacterium | reverse complement strand
TGGTTTTTTACTTGAAGCTTTTAAATATGGTACACCGCCCCATGGCGGAATTGCATTAGGCATTGATAGAATGATAATGTTGCTTACAGATACTGAAAATATTAGGGATGTGATAGCATTTCCAAAAACTCAAAGTGCGACATGCCTTATGACAAATGCACCTTCCGCTGCTGATGCGAAGCAACTCAGCGAATTGCACATTAAAAGTGAAAGCTAAACGGAGTTAATTCAATGAATTTTTTATCTAGAACAGAATTATTAATTGGCAAGGAAGCTATTGGAAAACTTAAGCAAAGCACAGTTGCAATCTTTGGAATTGGCGGTGTAGGCTCATTCACCACAGAAGCTTTGGCAAGAAGCGGCATTGGCAATCTCGTATTAATTGACTATGACAAAATAAATGAATCAAATATAAACAGACAAATACATGCTACATCAAAAACAATTGGTTTTTATAAAGTTGATGTAATGAAAGAAAGATTAAAAGATATAAATCCTGAAATAAAAGTGCAGACTTATAAAAAGATGTATAATGAAGATACAAAAGAAGAGCTTATAAGCAACAATTATAATTATGTCGTAGACGCAATAGATATGGTTCCTTCAAAAATAGGCTTGATCTTAAACTGTATTGATAGAGGTATTCCTATTATCAGCTCTATGGGTGCAGGTAATAAACTAGATCCTACCGGTTTTAAAGTAGCTGATATATTTGAAACAAAAATGTGTCCATTGGCCAGAATTATTAGGAACGAATTAAAAAAACATAGTATTAAATCTTTAAAAGTTGTGTATTCAACAGAAAAACCAATAAAAACGGTTGCCGGATATAGTGATGCAATCGGAAGTATCTCTTTTGTTCCTTCCGCTGCAGGTTTGATATTATCCTCAGTAGTTGTTAGGGAATTGATTGGTGTATCTATTGACAGTTAATTATAGATATCGTATTATTATACCATCAGGGGGTATAACGTATGAATTCAAATAAAAAAAATGTTAAATCGAGTATTATAAATCGATTAAAAAGAATAGAAGGTCAAGTTAAAGGCATACAAAGAATGGTTGATGAAGATAAATGCTGCGAAGACATAATGATTCAGATTTCGGCTATCAGATCTGCAATTAACAAAGTAGGCGGCATAATACTTGACACTTATATAAAAGACTGTTTAATCGAGTCTTTAAAAAAAGATGATTCCCATGAGAAGATAAATGATTTATTAGATACAATTGTAAAGTACGTAAAATGAAAGGGAAATTATGATAGAAACAGGTAAAGTCATAGATACTCAAAACAATACTGCCAAAGTCCTTATTAAACGGCATACGGCATGTGGTGATTGCGGAGCATGCCAAGTGGGTAAAGATAATTTAAATCTAATTATTACTGTGGAAAACAGCTTAAAGGCACAAAAGAATGATTTGGTAATTATTGAGCTAAATACGGGTAGTTTTTTATTTGCCAGTCTTATTCTTTATGGGATACCTTTATTGGCATTGATATTTGGAATTATAGTATTTTATTATACATTAGAATATTTAGGTTATCAAAAAAGCTATCTGCAATTAATACCGTCTTTAGCAGGATTATTATTAATGTCCATATCTTATATTATGATTAAAAAAAATGAATCAAAATTCCAAAGCATGAATAGATTTAAATCTGAAATGATAGAGATAATAAACAAAATATAGCATTATATATGAAATTTGATATTGAAATACAAAAGAAAAAATTCCGAAATTAAAAGGAGGAGGGTTTTTATGAATTTTAATGAAATATACCAAGCTGATTCTGAGATAGCAAATACAATTAAAAACGAACTTAACAGACAAAAACAAAGCATTGAATTAATTGCATCAGAAAACTTTGTAAGTCCGGCCGTAATGGCTGCAATGGGAACTATTATGACTAACAAGTATGCGGAGGGTTATCCCGCTAATAGATATTATGGCGGCTGTGAATTCGTTGATGTAGCTGAAAACATAGCAAGAGATAGATTAAAGAAGTTGTTTAAAGCAGAGCATGCAAATGTTCAACCTCATTCCGGGTCCAATGCGAACATTGCAGTTTACTTTGCCACATTAAAACCTGGAGATATAGTTTTAGGTATGAATTTGTCACATGGAGGGCACTTGACTCACGGGAGTCCGGTTAATTTCTCCGGAAGTTTTTTTAGATTTATTTCTTATGGTGTTGACAAAGATACCGGAAGAGTTGATTATGATAATATAAGGGATTTGGCCATCAAACATAAGCCAAAGATGATTATAGCCGGCGCCAGTGCATATCCCAGAATAATAGATTTCAAAAAGTTTAAAGATATAGCGGATGAAGTGGGAGCCTATCTGATGGCTGATATGGCACACATAGCCGGTCTTGTTGCGGCGGGGCTACACCCAAGCCCTATTGAATACGCAAATTTTATAACAACTACAACCCATAAAACTTTAAGAGGGCCTAGAGGCGGTGCAATATTGTGCAAAGAGGAATATGCAAAAACAATTGATAAAGCAATTTTTCCCGGCACCCAGGGCGGACCTTTAATGCATGTAATAGCTGCAAAAGCAATATGCTTCAAAGAAGCTATGGGGGAAGATTTTATAAAATACCAAAGACAGGTTATAAAGAATGCCCAAGCGCTATCAAATCAACTAATTAAAAACGGATTCAGCATTATCTCCGGTGGTACTGATAATCATTTAATTTTAGTTGATTTAAGGAATAAGAACCTTACGGGTAAGTATGTTGAACAATTGCTGGATTCAATAGGTATCACAGTTAACAAAAACACAATACCATATGATAAGGAAAGTCCCTTTGTAACAAGTGGTATAAGGATTGGAACACCGGCAATAACCACAAGAGGTTTCAAGGAAGAAGATATGATTGAAATTGGCAATATTATTTCTCATATTATCGATAGCCCTAAAGACACAGAAAAATCCAAAGTAAGGGTAAAACAGCTTACGGAGAAGTATCCTTTATACTAACAGTAACAACCTTCAATAATTTGAAAAACATTGATATAATAGAAGTAACGTTAGCGTTACTTCTGTTTATTTTGAAATATTGTTAATATATTTGGAATGTAAGAGGTGGATTATGAGTATTAATCTGATTTATAAATCGATATTGGAAGCAATCATTGAAAACATTAATGCGGGAATACATGTAGTAGACCATAACAGCAAAACAATATTTTATAACAAGTTTATGAGTGAACTGGAAGGATTGGATATTAAAGAAGTCATGGGTAAAAGCATACTAGAAATATTCCCCTTCCTCACGGAAGAGACGAGCACTGTTTTAACAGTTTTAAAAACTAAAAAACCAATATATTTAAAGAATCAAACATACCTTAACACATATGGCAAACAAATAAACACAATAAACAGCACAATTCCTTTTAAAATATCACCGACTAAATATGGGGCATTGGAAATAGCAAAAGATATTACAAAGGAAAAAGAATTATTAAAAAAACTGGAAATACTGCAACAGGAATTAGCATCAACTGATACAAATAAAAAGCAAATAAAAGGTTATACCTTTAAATGTATAATAGGCGAAGACGATGGTTTTTTAGATACTATATCTTTCGCAAAGGCTGCCTCTAAATCTTCTTCTACAGTTTTTATTTATGGAGAAACAGGTACAGGTAAGGAATTGTTTGCTCAGAGCATTCATAACGAAAGTGATAGACAAAACAAGCCTTTTATAGCACAAAATTGTGCCGCATTGCCAGAAACTTTATTAGAGGGAATATTATTTGGTACTACAAAAGGTAGTTTTACAGGGGCTATAAACAGACCCGGCTTATTTGAACAAGCAGATGGCGGTACTTTGTTATTAGATGAAATAAACTCTATGGGATTGCCTTTGCAAGCAAAGCTTTTAAGGGTCTTACAAGAAGGTTTTATTAGGCGATTAGGCGGTTTAACGGATATACCATGTAATGTCAGAATAATTGCGACTACCAACGAGGAGCCTATGAAGGCAATTAAAAGAAATGCTTTAAGAAAAGATTTATATTACAGGTTAAATGTAATCAATATTCGCATACCCCCATTAAGAAATCGAAAAAAGGATATTCCTTTACTGGCTGAACATTTTATAAAGAAATATAATATTGGATTGCAAAAAGATGTTTGGGATCTTTCTAAAGAGGTCCAGAATTCTTTTTTACAATATGATTGGCCGGGTAATGTAAGAGAATTGGAAAACATCATAGAAAGTGCTATGAATATGATAGATAATGAGCATATATTAAAACCAAAACATTTTTCAACTAAAATTAAAGACCTAATAATCAAATCAGATGAAATAGAAGACATAAATATTTCTCTGACCGAAGAAAATACTTTAGATAATGTATTAAATAATATTGAAAAAGAATTGATAATCAAATCCTTGGATGAAAGTTCTTTCAACATAACAAAAGCAGCCAAAAAGCTTGGTATAAAAAGACAGAGTTTGCAACACAAAATCAAGAAACATAAAATTGAACGAAAGTAGATAAAACATTATACATATTAGATGTGGATTAGGTAAATATAAGTTTTAAAGGCAAATAAAATCATCAATGGCAAATATATTTGCATCCTAAGAAAGTTAAGGCCACTCTAATTGTATCAGGTTTTAAAAAGAGTTATTTAAAGCTAGCGCAAATATACTTGCTGCAATGGCAAATATATTTGCGCTATTTACCTATGTCTAACTATTCAGAATACGATAATCGTTGCAATAAAATTTGTAATAAGATAAAAGTGGCATAATACATAAGTATTTTCCATTAAGCTATCTAGAAAAGTTTAATTATAGTCAAAAAAAGATATAAATTTCAAGAAATTTAAATTTTTTTATTAATTTCTTAACTGGCATAATTATTGCATATTATATTATTTAGTATTACATAAAGGAGGTAAAAATTAATTATGAAAAAAGAAAAAGTAAAAATTATTATTTGGGGTTTTGGCGCAATGGGAAGTGGCATAGCAGACGCACTTTTGAAAAAAAAGGGTGTTGAAATCGTTGGAGCAATTGATATTGGCGATAAAGTCGGTAAAAGCATTTACGACTATTTAGAGGCAAAAAAGCCGACCGATTCAGATGTGCTAATAGGCAATAAAGAAGATGTCATTACAGAAAAAGCCGCTGATGTTGTAATCCTTTGCACCGATTCCTTTACCAGAAAAGCATATGATAAAATTATTTATTGTTTAGAGAAAAAGATAAATGTTATAACCAGCGCTGAAGAGATGGGTTATCCTCAAGCACAAGAACCTGAACTATCGAAAAAGATGGATGAAATAGCAAAAGAAAATGGAGTATCCGTATTAGGAACCGGCATAAACCCGGGCTTAATAATGGATTTACTTGTTGTATGCTTAACAGGCGCTTGCTTAGATATTGATCATATAACTGCAAGAAGAGTAAATAGTTTATCACCCTTTGGACCTGCGGTTATGGAAGAACAGGGGATAGGTACAACTGTTGAAGAATTTAATGAAGGAGTGGAAACCGGTAAGATTGCAGGTCATGTAGGATTCCATGAATCTATTACTATGATTGCTGATGCTATTGGTTGGAAATTAAGCGATGAGATAAAGCAGACAATGGAACCTATTGTAACAAACGTATATAGAAAAGCCCCCCATGCAGAAGTACAACCGGGATTAGTGGCAGGATGTGCGATGAAAGGTTATGGTTACGTAGATGGAGAAGTGAAAATAGAGATGGATCATCCTCAACAGATAGAACCTGAACTGGAAGGAACTGATACAGGCGATTATGTAATAATAAAGGGTACACCTGATATAAATGTAGCAAACAAGCCTGAAGTTTCGGGTGGAATAGGTACAATAGCTATGATTATAAACATGATTCCTCATATAATAAATTCAAAACCGGGTTTAAGGACCATGATTGATTTACCCGTTCCGAGAGCTATTTTAGGAGATATGAGAGAATTCATAGAATAAGACTGGGCTAACAAAATAAAGGTTTTGAATAAATTACTATAATTTAGAAAGGTTATGATATTGATGAAAAAGGCAGAAATCGGCGATTGGGTACAAATTCATCAAATTGTGTTAAAACCTGAAGAAAGAGGAGTCAATATACCTGATGATACAAAAAACGTACCGTTAGAGCTTTGGGTCAAAGGTTTTGCACAAAACGAGGCAACAATTGGTGAAGAAATAAGAATAAAAACAGTTACAGGCAGGATGATTTCCGGAACGTTACATCAAGTCAATCCAAAATATATACATAATTTTGGAGAATATGTACCGGAACTAACAAAAATTGATATGCAACTTAAAGAGATTCTTTTTGGAGGTGAAGCCGATGATTAAAGATAAATCTTATAATGCTGTAATGAGCAGAAATAACCAAATAATGAAAAAAGCCATAGGTATCGATTACGATTTATTTGAATCCGGAGGTATTGCTTTTGATTATGAGAAAATGATGAGAGAAGCAGGATACTCCCTGGATGAAATCCAAGAGATACAAGGGAGTACAGGTGTCGGCAATACTCCAATTCTAGAATTGAGGAACCTGACAGCTTTAGCAAGGAAATATGCACCTAAAGGTAAAGGCGCAAGAATCTTTATAAAAGATGAAGCCGCTAATCCGTCAGGAAGTTTTAAGGCCAGGAGAGCGGCAAATGCAGTCTATCATGCAAAGCGTATGGGATATAAAGGCGTAATAGCGGCAACCAGCGGTAATTATGGAGCAGCTGTTGCATCACAAGCAGCGATGCTTGGTTTAAAATGTATTGTAATCCAAGAATGCTACGACAGTAAAATGGTAGGCCAACCTGAAATTTTAGAAAAGCAAAGAGTATGCGAAGCATATGGTGCTGAAGTTGTTCAACTATCAGTAGGGCCGGAGTTATTCTATACTTTTTTATTGCTTCTTGAGGAAACAGGATATTTCAATGCTTCTCTATATACACCATTTGGCATAGCGGGTGTCGAAACATTGGGTTACGAATTAGTTATGCAATTCAGAGAGAAATTGGGCAAAGATCCTGATAAAGTTGTTATCACTCACGCAGGCGGCGGAAATGTTACCGGGACAGCCAGAGGCATTATAAAATCCGGCGCTGAAAATATTCAAATAGTTGGAGCCAGCGTAGACTTGTCAGGTTTACATATGGCTTCGGACCACGATTTTAATCGAAAATCCTTTACAACCGGACATACCGGATTCGGAATACCTTTCGCAACGTGGCCTGACAGAACCGATGTACCAAGAAATGCTGCCAGACCGCTTAGATATTTAGATAGGTATGTATTGGTTAAACAAGGTGAAGTATTCTATATAACTGAGGCACTTTCAGTATTGGAAGGCCTGGAAAGAGGACCCGCGGGTAATACTTCATTAACGGCTGCTTTTGCTCTGGCACAGGAAATGGATGAAGATCAGATTATAGTAGTACAAGAAACGGAATACACAGGTGCAGGCAAACATCCTATGCCACAGATTAGTTTTGCTAAACAAAATGGTATAGAAATATTGTTTGGTAATCCTGATGAAGAAGTACCCGGTAAAAACATTATCTTCCCTGAATCACCGGGAAAGATAAAAGTTAGGGACTATGATTTGGAAAAGGCAAGAAAATCTTATATAAATAATGCTGTTAAAAATAATGGTAAGGATGAAATATCAAGTCATGATTTCAAATTTCTTATAAATGATACAAAGGGTGAAGAAGAATTCGTCCTTTCAACTTTGGATGAATTAAAAGTAACTGTAAAACAATAGAATGGAGGTTTTTTAAATGAAACGTGCAGATGATTTTGAAGCAAGGCGAAAGCATTTGGCTAATCTGACAGAAGAAGAATTAAAAGACAAGTTTTGGGAGCTTGCAGATAAGATAGTGGCTCCTATGCTGGAAATGGGATATAAAAACACAACACCTGCTATAGAAAGGAGTATCCTATTGAGAATGGGTTTTTCTAGCCTTGAAGCAAAGCCTATCGTGGAAGGTGTTATGAAAAAAGGTCTGATGGGAAAAGGTGCGGGTAATGTAGTATGGAGATTATCTAAGAAACTTGGAGTCCCGGCAAGGGAAGCAGGTCTTGCCTTGGCAGAAGGTAAGCATTGGGATGAAATTGAAGCTCTTTTTGAAGGAGGGGTTTAATAATGAAACTGGATCCGAACAAAAAAATTGATATTAAAAAAATTCTTGAAGGTTTAGAGGATTATAGACCTAGAAGAAGAGGTTGGCATTGGAGAAAAGGAACTAACAAAAAAAGAATCATAGGGGATTTTGAATACTTTGAAGCCTCCGAGGACTTAAAGAATTCTGTTCCTTTGCCGGGAAGTAGAGGATTTGGCTATATAGATCCCCAACCGGATTGTGTTGTAACTACAGAAATTGCTTCGGGAAGATTTGAAGACGACCTTCGCAGAATGAGAATGGCAGCTTGGCATGGCGCTGATCACATAATGGTAATTAGGACAACAGGGCAATCTCACGTTGACTCTCTTATGGAAGGCACCAATCAAGGTATTGGCGGAATAATGGTAACAAGAAAACAAGTAAGAGCAAGCAGAAAAGCTTTAGATTTAATAGAAGATGAAGTAGGAAGACCTATAAACTTTCACTCTTATGTATCAGGGGTAGCAGGTCCTGATATTGCAGTTATGTTTGCAGAAGAAG
>JALNWH010000082.1 GCA_023230985.1 Bacillota bacterium | reverse complement strand
TTTTAGAATGTGAAGAGGAAAAAGACTTATATCCTTTGTTAAATACTTTCATAAATAAAATGGATAAATATTTGGCAATGAATAAAAATCCCAATAGTGAAAAGGAGCTAACAGATACATATTTCAACGTATTAAACTTTTTAAAAATTACCGAGCTTTATGATGAGCATTATACTACTTATATTGAAAGGCATAGAAATAATGTATTGCTAAGGCTTTTTTGCTTGGATCCCTCATTATTACTTAATCAGTTTTTAAAAAAAGGACGAACGGGAGTATTCTTTTCCGCTACTTTATTACCCAAAGACTATTTTCTTGAATTGCTGGGAGGGGAAGAAGAAAGCAAATTTCTACACCTTAATTCTCCTTTTGATATTAAAAACAGATGCCTTTTGGTGGCCGATAATGTGGAAACTCGTTATAGCAGAAGAGAGAACAGTTATGATAAAATAACTTACTATATAAATAGTACGATAATACAAAAACAAGGAAATTATATTGTGTACTTCCCTTCATATAAGTATATGAATGAGGTTTATAATAGATTTGTAGAAGAATACCCGAACTATAATACAATCATCCAAAGTCCCGGCATGACTGAAGAAGAAAAATCAGATTTTATTGATTTTTTTGAACCAAGTCCAAAGGATTATAATATTGGTTTTTGTGTATTAGGTGGTGTCTATTCGGAAGGAATAGATTTGACAGAGGATAGGCTTATAGGAGTTATTGTTGTAGGAGTCGGTCTGCCACAAATATGTTTTGAAAGGGATATAATAAGAAATTATTATAACGTGAAAAATAATAAAGGATTTCAATATTCCTATATGTACCCAGGTATGAACAAAGTCATGCAGGCGGCAGGAAGATTAATTCGCTCGGAAAGTGACAGAGGAATTATTCTTTTGCTGGATGAGAGGTTCTCACATTATAATTATCAAAAGCTTTTCCCTAAAGAATGGTTTCCCCATAAAAAGGTAGATGAAAATAATATAGGTAAGGTTTTGGAAAAGTTTTGGAACTCAGCTTCTGAATGATATTGGACGACATAGTTGTTTTATAAAGCTTTACGGGTTGAAAGCAAGCCGAAAAGACCGCCCACAAGCCCTAATAGTCCGCCGGCCACTATTATCAAAACTCTTAAATTGCTTATTAATTCACCAAAAGAAGGCAGTGGAATAAAAGGCAAAGGCCCGGATATTTGTCCGTAAATATGTTTAAGAATAAAGCCGGACAATGACACTGCTATTATGCTTCCGCCTATGGTTAAAAACAATCCTGCCAAAAGGAATGGAAATGCTATAAATCCTTCCGGCGCTCCCAAAAGCCTAAGAGTATTTATTTGCTCCCTATTTGCATGTATCCCAAGTCTAATAATATGAGAAATTATTACAAGAGTAGTCATACCGGCAGCCGCTACTACTAAAATACCTAAAAAGCTGAATATCTCTGAAATATTTTGCAACCGATTTAGAACTTCTCTATTATCTCTGATATATTCTATCCCCCTCATATCGTTTAAACTTTCTATAATTATGTTTACTTTATCCAATTGAATATTTACCTCTATGAAAGAACTAAAGGGATTATCATCAAAATATTCCAATACTTGAGCTTCTTTGCCAAGTATTTTTTCCATTCTTTCATGAGCCTCGATTTCCTCAACTAATCGAGCATCCTTCACACCTGTTATTATTTTAATGTCTTTTATTAAAAAAGCAATATCTTCATCGCTAAATTTTTCATCAAAATAAACGCTAATTTCCGCTTCTTCCTGGATGGCTCCAAGCACATCGCCGCTTATCCACCATCCTGATATTACCATGGTAAGAATAAACAATATGAGAGCTATACTGAGAAGCGTAACCATATTGGAAAGCAAATTTAAACTTATTATGTTTTTAACTTCTTTCAAAAAATACCCCAAATTGTAAAAGTACTTTTTCATTTTGACTATCCCAGCCTTTCTACAGTTATACGCCCTTTATCAATGCTGATAAGTATGGAGTCCTTCTCGCCGTTGATAAGGTGAGTGGCATGTGTGGTTATAATCACTGTGGTATCTTTGCTCTTAAAAGAAGTCAAAAGCCTCAAAATGTTCTGTGCATTCTCTTTGTCCAAGTTACCCGTAGGCTCGTCGGCCAATATCAGAATCGGTTTTCTGGCCACTGCTCTTGCAATAGCTATCCTTTGACGTTCCCCAAAGGAAAGGTTCTCCACCGGTGTAGACTTCTTATGGGGCAGCCCTACTCTTTCCAAGGCTTCCTTTGCATTATTTTTCATCACTTGGGGCGAAATATTTAAAAATCTCATGCCTAGAATAATATTATCCATAGCGGATCTACCATTTATAAGCTTAAAATCTTGAAAAACCGGACCTATATATCTTCTTAATTCTTTAATTTTTTTGTTTTGTCCCTTAACCATAGGCTGATTAAAAACCTTTAGTGTACCGGTTGTAGGAAACTCTATGCCCATAAATAGTTTTAGAAGGGTAGTTTTGCCGGAACCGCTTGGGCCTATAATATATGCCATGTCATTATTTCCTATTTCTAAATTAATATCATGTAAAGCCGAAGTGCCATCGGGGTAGCTGAAATTAACGTCCTTTGCTACAATCATCAGTCCGCCTCCTAAAACAATTTTAATGTTGATACAAGTTCTATATATCCTTGCTTGATTTCCACATAATCTAATTTGTTTCCATAGAGTTGGGGTTTTAGGTTTATTGACAATCTATTTTCCTTAAGAAGCTCTTCAATGGTACGGCTTTCAAGGGGCATCCCATAAAAGCTTCCTTCTTCCACTATTAATTCCAAGAATGTCCCGTCAATAACTATAAGCTTGCCCTCCAGCACTATATTGCTATCAGGCAATTCCAAGGTGATTTTACCAGGTACAAAGCTAAAAGTCATTTCAGGAAGTATCGGATATTTCTTTACTATATCATTAAAAACATTCTCTTTTATTGTTCCTTTTACCTTTAAAAATGAAAATGTTAAGTCCATCGCATCCGCAGGCAGTTCTTCTTCTGATATTATACGTGACAACTCTTTTATCGTATTGGAAAGTGTACCTCCAATTTGATTCCATGCTTTTTGCAAAATTGATAGGTATTCTTGGTAATATTCCTTCTCTCCCTCTAAAGATGCTAAATATTTTTCTATTTCCTGTTTATGACGAATCTTATTGGAAAGGGTTTCTTCCAATTGTTTGCGTTTTTCCTCTGCTAATATATATTTATCATCAAGGTCTTTTTTTGCTAAAAGTAATTTGTCCTTGCTTTTTTCAATAGTGCTCAGCAGTTCGCCTGTATTTCTTGTTATATCCTGCAAAGTATTTATGCTCCTTAGAAGCATAGCCAAGCTATTTGAGTTTAGGATTATTTCTATGTATGACCCGGGACCCATCCTTTGATAGCTTTTTAAAACTTGTTTCAGGGCTTCTTTCTTTATCTCATAAGTATCTTCTTCATGTCCTATTTGTATCTCTAATTTTTCTACTTCTTTACCAATGCTCTCCATTTCCTCAATCAGTCTTTCTTCGTCTCTTTCAATGTCTTCAATCTCTTGTACCAGAACAAATAGCTTTTCAACCACTTCTTTTTCTTCTTCCGTGATTCCCGTAAGCTTTTTATGAATCTCCTCCAAGGGTTGCCCAACGACAGAGCTTGTCTGAGAAAAAAATAAAACAACAGCCAGAATAAGAAGTATATTTTTGCTAATAATTTTATTCCTTTTAATCATATGCATTATCCCTCAATTTCTCTGCTGCTGTCTAATTTGGTTTGATTTTTATTTTTTAATCTTTTCATATCAATTTCCGCAATCAACACCCCTGCCAAAAGTATGGCAGCACCAACATATCCTTTTGGCGGCAATATTTCCTGTAAAAATATAAAAGCAAATATCGCAGAAAAGACAGGCTCCAAGGATAGGATAAGTCCTGTATGCGTGGCGGTTGTATGTTGCTGTGCTATAGTCTGAACCACATATCCTATGGCAGTACAAAATATACTTAGTAATAAAACTGAAATCCAGGACAAGCCGGTACTGGGCAGCCCGAAATCCTCAAGTGCTAGAGAAGAAATCAAGCTGAATAACCCGGCAAATCCCAACTGCAATACACCTAAAGCAATAGGTTCCACCTGTTTTGTAAATATCTCTATTACAATAACATGAATAGAGCATAATAAAGCACATAATATACACAACAAGTCCCCGAAATTCATTTTGAATTCTGCATCTAACGATAACAATGCTATTCCTATAAATGCTAAAACAACTCCTATTATAACTTTTCTTTCTATTTTTTGTTTCAAAAAGAAAAAAGAAATAATAGGTATAAATATTACAGATAAGCTGATTAAAAATCCTGCATTTGAAGCGGTGGTATATCCCAGACCAAAGGCCATTAGGATGAACATCCCAAATAGTAATATTCCTAAGAAAAATGCAAGCTTGACTGTTTTAAATCCTGCATTTAGTATTTTTTTATGAAATATTGCAGCTGATATAAAAAAAGCAATTATAAAGCGCAGGGCGGTCAGATTAAGTGGTTCTAGCCCTTCCAACCCAACCTTTGTAAGCATATAAGATGCACCCCATATGATAGTAATTCCAAGGAGCATTAAATCAGCTTTTATTTGCTTATTCATAGGTATAATCCTTTCTTATAAAAGTATTTATTTACAATATATCTATTACAAGACTCTTGGCTATCACCCAAAGTGACAGTTGAGGAAGCCTTTTCGCTATCGTAATGGGCCTGTGTATATTATATCTAATTCGTTTAATAATTGTAACATATTTATCAGCAAATAAATATTGGTTATGATATAAAAGTAGTTTATAATATTTTATATAACAAATAAGTTTTTTTATAATTTTAAGAAGGGGGTAAAAAATTGCAATACATAGTAATAGGTTTAGACGGTACAGATGAAAAAGCTATTGATAGAAGACTTGCAGCTAGAGAAGAACATTTAAAGGGTGTGGAGAGGCGTTTTAATGCAGGAGAACATTTATATGGTGCGGCACTACTAGACGATACAGGAAAAATGATTGGCTCACAAATGATTGTTGAATACCCATCCTTGGATGAACTTAACAAATGGCTTGATGAAGAACCCTATATTTTGGGAAAGGTCTGGGAAAAGGTTGAAATAAAGCCTTGCAAAGTAGCACCGCTTTTTATGGAACTTTATAAGTAAAAATACGAAAAAAGGTAGCACCTAAGGGTGTTACCTCTTTTAACTTATATAATTTTCTCCAAAAACACCTACTGTTTGAAGGAAAGGCTCGAAACCTTGCCCATCCCATTCAAGAGAAGTTTGAACAAAACCAAGGCCATCGGCATGGTACCTGCCGGCTATTAATTGCATTGCATATAGACCATAAGTGCCATCCCGGTTAAAATCTATAGGAAACAAGCCGCTTAAAGGATCCACCCAGCCGCTGATAGGTTCCTTTAATGTTCCATTCTCATTATATATCTCAGATAAGTACTCCTGCCCTTTCCAAGTCAAATCCAAAATGTATCTTTTATTATTAGCTTTGCTTATGACCTCCGCTTTATAATTATCAAGATAATTTACTTCATATTGGTATTCATTATTAAAATTTTCAAAATCAAAGATTTTTCTCAATCTATCATTTTCTAAAGTATAAATATAGTAATATGCTATTGCACCGCTGCCCCCGGAATCAATGGCAATAAAAATATTATCCGCCTTATTTCCCGTGAAGTCACCCAAAAATAATGTGGGATTATAGCCTGAATCCTGCTTTAACATTACTGCAGTTACTTTACCTGTTTTACCATCTATAATCCTAAGGTTTATATTGTCCCTAAACGGACTTCCATTACCATACGGTTTGTTGCCAAATAAATATACGAAATCCACAATGCCGTCACCGTTTATATCACCTTTTTTAAAATCCAGGATAACTTGTGATGTGTTTTGATTCAAATTCAACACCGCCTTAATAAAATAATCCACTTCCATAATATGCAACAAATTCATAATTGCAGCATGTTTATTGTCAAATTTTTATGCTTAACCTATTATTTTCTACATAATTCTACTTTTCTTAACAAAAAGCTATAGAAAACTTTTCATTTTTATTATAAAATATAATACAAATGATTTTGGAAAATTAATATTATATAAGTATTAATATTTATATAGGGGGTTTTTATATGTTTAAAAGATCCGGCAGAGGAAATTGTGAAGAAGCAAAATGTATTCTTAAATACGTAGAAGGCTCTTTAAGCGGAGAAGAAGTAGAATGTCCTAAAGTAGATTATCCTATTCACTCTGAAGTACTGACTTATTTTAAAAAATTGCTTAATAATGAAAAAAGCATGTCGGTGTCTGCTAAAAGAATCCTTGATATTGTAAGTTCAATTAGCAGCTTTGATGTTAATATGTCTCACATTTCATATCAACTGATGGACTTTGCAGGGGAGTTGGCTGTTCTAAGCGAATCGAATCTGGCTATAGTTGAAGAAACAACAGCAAGCATGAATCAAGTAAATGAGGCCATTGATATAACTTCTCAAACGCTGGATAATCTATCTGACGAATCTAAGACTCTGGCTCAGAAAAACGATGAAAGTATGGCATTATTAACCGAAGTACAAACCCTAAAAGAAAATGTTGTAGATGATACAGGGGTAATGAGTGAGAAAATCCAACAATTAGTAGACTTGGCGGTAGAAGTAGGTAAAATTGTGGACAGTGTACAGACTATCGCAGAGCAAACCAACCTTCTGGCACTTAATGCCGCAATAGAAGCTGCAAGGGCAGGTGAGCATGGCAGAGGTTTTGCCGTAGTGGCTCAAGAGGTAAGAAAACTGGCTGATGACACAAAGAGTAACCTTGAAGGAATGAGGCAATTTGTCAACCATATCCACACTGCTGCACAAGAAGGCAAGGAAAGTCTGGACAGTACATTAACCTCTACCGGTGAAATGAGCGAAAAGATTGAAGCCGTTTCCGATACTGTAGGTAAGAACGTAAGTATGCTTAATGATGTAATTAAAAATGTAGAGGATATTCATAAATCAATGAACGGCATCAGGATTTCTGCCAGTGAAATTAATCAAGCAATGGATGCTTCCAGCAGTGATGCGGAAAGGCTCAGCTATATGACACAAATGATACATAATGACGCTAAAGAAAGTGTAGGTTTTGCAAAAGAAATATCGCGAATTGACGATGAACTTTCTACTATTGCCAGTCAAATGTTTGAAAGCCTAAAAGGCGGCAAACACGCAGTAACTAATGAGGAATTCCAAGATGTTATTAGAAAGGCTATGGACTCACACAAGAAATGGATGTTCGGCTTGGAAAAAATTGCGACTGAAATGCGTGTTTATCCTATACAAACAAATTCACTTAAATGCGCTTTTGGACATTTTTATAATGCTATCAATATAGACCATGTTGCGATTGCTGATGATTGGAAACGAATTGATGTGGTACATTCAGGTTTCCATAGTGCCGGAGATAAAGTTATTAATGCGGTAAAACTAAAAGATGAAAACCTAACAAAACAAGAATATGATGAGGCCGTCAAGCTTTCCCGGCAGATGTTAAATCTTTTGGAGAAGGTTGATAATAAATTGGAAAGTCTTAAAAGAGAGGGTACCAGTATATTTTAATATAAAAAGGTTGCTATTTAGCAACCTTTTTAGTATATGTCCACCATCCTACCAAATTCAAATAAATCCCAAGCAGACTTGATATCACCATTATCCTTTATAGTCCATGCATCTAAATTACATTTATAATTAAAGTCATTATCGTCTTTTACCATAGCATATAAAATAATGTTATCTCCCGGCACACTTGGTATTTTATAATCTTCAAGCTTTGCATGGTACTGATATCTGCCTATTTGATCTCTGGACATAGGAATTGTATCTATTACAGATCCATTAACCTCAATGCTGATATTTATATCATTTAAGGTGACCTTTTTATCGGGAGATTCATAAAATAAGCCAAATTCATAATTACTGAAAAATAAATAGGCACCGTCTTTAATATATTTCATAGACCCGCCGATAGGTTCAGCATGGATATCAGCTGCAAACTTTTCTACTGCCGGTGAAATGCTACCCAGTCTTTCAGTCATTTTTGTATCCCCTGACTCAACAACCAAATCTATATTAGCCCCATCAAAAACAGATAGCTGAATATCAGCTGTATAATTAATGTCATCTGCAGTCTTTGCCGGAATCAACTCCGGTTCCTTGCTTCCTATTTTTAATAAGAAAAATATCTTTTCACCTTTATTGTATATTCTTGGTTTAAAGGAAAGTTGAAATAATGCTATTTTATCTTTTAATTCAATAAATTCATACTTAAACTCATTTACCAAGCTATTTTCTTTTTTTAGAGCTTCTTCTATCTGATATATACTGCTGGATACTATATTGCTGACAGAATTATTTACTGTATTAATACTTAGGTTCAAATTTGATATTTCTTTTTTCATTGATACTATATCAAGACCTGTTTTAATATGAAAGAGCAGAGATATTATCAACAATATCATTATCCACTTTGATAGCCTCATATTTTCGCCTCCTAATGAAATTCTCTAAAAAATAATTTTACTATATTTTTTACTAAGTATAATAAATATACTGTTTGCCTCATTTCATGATAATATTACCTCTATGTATCTTACTTGTCAATCTAATTAGATAACTA
>JALNWH010000081.1 GCA_023230985.1 Bacillota bacterium | reverse complement strand
TAAGTTTTGTCTTTAGGTGGCTTTTTGGTTGTGCCCTTTTTTATTCTCTTTTGCAGGAACCACCCAATAAATCTTTCAAAATTATTTTTTAAAAACCCTTGACTTTAATTAGCTGGTCTTTTTATTAAATATTTTTCTGTTTTTGAAAAACGCCCTTAGTTTCGGTATTCTACGATTATTAAAGGCAGGATTTTCGCCTGCCTTTAATTACAATCATTTATATTTGTCTTTATTCCAAGTCCAATACTTCTATATTGGTATCAATTATTCTGGCTCCTGATATACCAACGAATTCACCGCCATTACTTAAAAAAACATTCTTTTCGATGATATCTTCCATAGCTTCCTTTACTTCAGATGCCTCAATTTCATCTATAACATTATCAATTGAGATTTTTGCAGTTTTACCGTCCTCATTTCTAAATATAAGTTCTAATTTTTTTGCCACAAATTCCACCTCCTTCCGCTATTTATATGATTTGTTCGGCTTACGCTTCCATCAATTCCGTATCTGCAGATTTACTGACACTATATACGGTTTTTGTTTGGAGATCGGATATGATTTCAAACACATCGTAAATATCCTGATCATCCACATGAGGATTTATATTTGAGTATGTTTTAGTGATAAAGGTTTGTTTCTCATTTACTATGTCACCCAAATATTTTATTCTAAGCCTTGTCGCTGTTACAACTGCTTGTACTGCCATGCTATCACCTCCTTCTGTCTTATAGATAACTTCTTAGAAGGATATTTTCCAACCTCCGTAAAACCTTCTCTTTTTTCCTAAAAAGGCTTGTCCTGCTTATCTTCAATTCTTTTGCCAAGGTATCCAAGGTCTTTCTATGAATAAAAAGCTGTTCAATAATATATCTGTCTTCATTGGCAAGCTTTAATAAAGCCACTTTCAAATATTGTTTATCCAATCTATCAATAACTTCCTCTTCTATATCCGTATTTTCATCTATTAGCAACTCTCCTAATTCAATCCCTTCATTAGTGAGAACATTTAATGAGACAGTCTTTCTATCATATCTGCCGTAATTCAGATAAAAGAATTTCAAATGAAGCTTTAAATAATGGAATAAGTTTACTCCCCTGCTTTCGTCAAATTCTTTCAAAAGTTCCATGATTTTTACCACACCTTCTTGATATAAATCTTCAAATTCTCCTTTACCAATAGCGTATTTATTTATCAAAGATACTATTAAAGGATGTGCATCTTTGATTATCCTTTCTTTTTCCAATTATGACCTTTCCGACCGGTCTTTTTTTTATTCCCGCGGATAAGGTCATTATGCAAAATTAAAACAAAAAAATAAAAAGCCGACTCATAACAAGTCAGCTTTATCACGGGCGGTCACAGACTTCCCCTACGTTGTCAGGGTCATTTCTTTAGGGTCAAGATTCTTCGGCTAAAGCCTCAGAATGACAACTCCCACCTGTCATCCTGAGCGATAGCGAAGGATCTTATGCCTCGACGGAAAACTTCTGTACCGGGCGGTGACAGACTGCCCCTACTGCAATCGTTCAGTTATCGTCCCACTTCTCACTTCTCACATCCCATTTCCCTAAGCATACAAATCCAACAGCAATCCTCTGATTTCTCCTACAAGATCCAGCACTTTCAGGCCTTTTTGTTCTTTACTTATAACTGCATCGGCAAGCTCCAATAACTTTTCATCCACTTTTTTTATAATTTTATACATTCTTATTCTGCCGCCCCTATTGAAACCCCTGCTTTGTTGTATCTTAAGCCCATGCTTTACCGCTTCATCTATAAATTCCTTTACTTTATTCTTATAATCCCTAAGGTCTTCGACGGTTAAGGACTGGGCTAGTACTTTACCTTGATCTTCAATATCTTCTATCAGCTTATTAAGCCTTTCTACATCCATTTCATCACGTCTGCCGGACATGAGTTCTTTAAAGGATATAGAGGATTCCTCTTCTACCTTTTTGGGCTGTATTTTATTAGCATTTATTTTTTTAATGTTTTCTATTTTCAATATATCACATCCATATTAGACTATCACGGGCGGTCACAGACCGCTCCTACATTGTCAGGGTCGCTTCTTTAGGGTCAAGATTCTTCGGCTAAAGCCTCAGAATGACAGTAGGAGCATATTCTAAATAACGACCTCAGGCTTATATATTTGGTTAAGATTGCATTGTGGGTGAAAGGGAGGAACTCAGCAATCGAATCAAATGATATATGCTTTATGCCTTGCGAATTAACTGCTGTATCGAGCGATGACAGACCGCCCCTACATTATTCTTCGGCTAAAGCCTCAGAATGATAGTAGGGGAAAAGCACAACCATCGTTCACCCATCGTTTATCCTATTGTAATAATTGTAAAACTCCTTGGGGTATCATATTCGCCTGCGCAAGCATAGCTGTTGCCGCCTGATTTATAATATTATTCTTCGTATATTCGGACATTTCCAATGCCATATCCACGTCTCTGATTCTGGATTCAGCCGCCGTCAAATTCTCTGCTGCCGTTGTTACATTTGCCAAAGTATGCTCAAGCCTGTTCTGATAGGCTCCCAGTCTTGAACGGGATTCGGATACAAGTCTTATGGCATTATCGAAGAAGGTTATAGCATTATTTGCATCCTCTTCCGTCAGTACGCTTACTCCCGCTTCCGCATCCACTCCTGCTGTTGATATTACTTCCTTATAATCAGCCTTTCTCGCAATTCCTAAGAAAGCGGAGTCAATAACACCGATTAAAAGTGTCATTCTTTCGCTGTCATTTGCACCAATCTGTAAGTTTATCTGCATATCTTTGCCCGCATGGGTTTCAAAATCATTATCGACATATTGCATTTGAAGGCTGTTGTCAGCACCATCATCTGTCTTATCCGTTGTAAGTATAAGGGAATTTCCGTTAATCTTGAAATCTGTTAAGGCATCTGCTTTCCCATCATTTTTTGCCGATGTTATAACACTGTATATTTCATCCATCACATCATAAACAGTCCTGTTTTTTACACCTATCGTTGCCTTTCCCGAAGCGTAAGACTTTGAATCATCTGCAAATTCTATGGTTACTCCTTTTGATTCGTCACCTATAATAATCTTGTCCCCCTGTTTTGGCAACTCTGTAATATTAAGATATATAGTTTTTAAATTAGTTGATTCCATAGGGGCATACAAAGATGTTGCACCTTCGCCTCCATCAATATCCAAAAACTTAATTTTATTTCCTGAATCCGATTCCAACTTAATTTCCTTTGCTTCAGCAGGTGACATATTTCTTGTGGTTTTTAAAGTTAAAATGCCGCTTTCTACCTTACTAGCTGAAGCATCAAAGATATTGTCGTTTTCTATTATTACCTGCAGTAGATTTTTTAATGTTTCATCAGCATCTGTACCAACATCAACTTTTATACTACCGGCGGTGACGTTGCCATCTTCATCAGCAAACTCATAATATTTTCCATTGACCATCATACTTTCTTCTCCTGAAAAAGCATCGAAATCATCAAGCTCAACCTTTACTTCGCCCCGTTCGCTAGGTTCAGCTACTAGATTTCCACCCCAAGTGCCGCCGCCGATATATTTAATATCAGCAGAATTAGTAGTTATGACCGGTCTGGATAACAAAGAACCCCGCAGCAGTGGGTTTGCGTTAAATTGAGTGGTCTTGGCTATTCTATCTATATCAAATGTTAATTGGTCTATTTCATTTTGGATGGCAATCCTGTCATCCGATGCCAATGTACCATTGGCAGACTGTATTGATAATTCTCTCATTCTTTGTAATGCATTATGTACCTCCTGAAGTGCTCCTTCGGCAGTTTGTATAAGAGAAATCCCGTCCAGTGTATTTCTCTCCGCCATGTTGAGCCCCCTTATTTGAGATCTCATTTTTTCAGAAATTGCAAGTCCGGCTGCATCGTCTCCGGCTCTATTTATCCTTAATCCTGATGAAAGCTTTTCTATATTTTTTGAAACATTTCCATAGCTTATTGTTAATTGTCTATATGCATTAATTGCCTGAACATTTGTATTAATCCTCATTCGTTTATCTCCTTTCCATATATAATTATTCCATTATATCCAAATTACCTGTATCATAATATAAATGACTTTCGTAAGAGTTCAAATTCTTGTGTATATTATGTTCCTTGGCATTACTATATACTGCTTTGTCCCATCCTTCAGAAATATTGCTAATAATCTCTTTTACGTCTATCATCATGTTTTTATCCTTCCTGAAATTGGCTGTTGTCAATTGTTCAGCAGAAAAATTATATAGTGCTTCCAAATGGTCGGCTATAAGCCCCGCCTTATAATTAATCCCTGCTCCAAGCCTATATAATATTTCGTTGCAATCCTGCAATAAATAGTTAACCGCTATATAATTTTTCTCATCAAGAAACTTAATAGCCTCAGTGAGCTTTTCTAAAAAAGCCTTATAGAGCAAAGATGTAAGCTGTTCAGGTTTCATATCCAATATTTCTTTTTCCTCGTATGCTCTCATGCATAACACCTCCATTAAACTTCAATATTAGTATCGACAGATTAAGATAAAGACTTTATATCTATATGCACTCTTCCATCCTTTCTATTAAAAGTAAGATTTCTGCAATGATGGAATATAGCTGAGGAGGAATGTTTTCTCCCATATCCATATCGATTAATTCCGCTACCAAGCCCATATCTTCTTCAATAGGGATGTTTTTTTCCTTTGCCATTTCGATAATCTTGGCTGCTATTCTATCTGTACCTCTTGCAATTATCTGAGGTGCCTTATCCGTATCTTCATCATAGAATATTGCTGCCGCCATTTTTCCTTTTTTCTTTCTTTTAATCGTATTAATATTTCTATAAATCATATCTTTGCATCAAACCCTTTCTTGGAAGAATTTATATTTCTCATCTGTGGTTTTTCTCTTTTTGCCTTGTCTGCTTCCATATCATCATTTTTCAGTTTTGAAAAGGAAATACTCCCTATCTCATAGCCTAATTCTGCAAGATTTGTTTTAAAATCCGCAATTAACGGTTTTACCTTATTTTCAAGGTCTGCCCTATCGTTTTTTATTTTTATAGATACATTTCTTCCTGTTGAATTTAAAAGTATTCCCGTTTCCCCCAGTCCGTCTGTTTCAATAAGGAAGTAAATACTGCAATTCTCCCAGTCCAGCTTTTCTTTCTCTTTCCTGGAATTAATATAAAACTTCGCATCTTTTAGACTTCCGCCTATTAATGTGGGTAAGTTAAGAAACATGGTTTGAAACTGACCTCTATCAGACTTGCTTAAAAGTTGCTGACCTGTGATTTTATCCGACATTTGTGCTATTGAGCTGTCTTTTTGATCTGTATTGCTTTCAAGCATTTTTAATAAAGAGGACTTTATGTTAAATTCTATATCTTCCTTTGATATATTATCCGTATCTAAAAGCGGTGGAGTATCTCCTGCCCTAGATATATTTCTCATGGCCAAAAATCTTGCAGTCTCTCCTTCGTGATCGGCTCCAAGCATGCGCAAAGCTTCATATACCATCCTCCCGGAATCTTTGCCTTGATTGACGGTATTTATATAATTCTTAACAGCAACATTTAATACTTCTTTATCGCTGCGTGCTTCTTCAATAATTTGATTTGATTTTTCGCGATGGATTATCTTGGAATAAGAAGGTCGCCAGTTCATCTTTTCGAAAAGGTCTTTTACCTTATCCGTAAGCTGCAATGCCTTTTCATAATTTCCTTTTTCTAAAAATTTTTTAGCCTTAGTCAAGTCACTGGATGCCTTAACAAGTTCTTTTTCTGTCTTCATATCAGTGAATAAGGTGATATCACTTTTTAATATAGTTTTATCGAGTTGCTCTATAGTCTTTTCCAAAATACTATATGCATTTTGTATATCTGATCTGTTTTCTTCCTTTATATGACGTAAGGCCATATCCAAGTTTCGTGTAATCTCAAGCTTGATTTCTTTAAAATTCTCTGTTATGTCTTTAAGTCTTTCCGTAATCTCCGTGACTATATAGTCTTTACCGGATATAGCCAATGTGCTTAACGATGATTTTACATAGTCTTCAATTTCATTTTCCGAGATTATCTTTTCCATAATTTTATTGTTTTTTTCTGAGATTTTATCTTTAGGGCTATCCTTTTCGGATATTCCATGACTTTCTTCTAAAAAATTATTAATTTCATTTATTACTTTGTTTAATATTTTTTCCGCCATATCTTCCATGCGATACTTTATGGCTTGTATCATTTCATTTGTAGCTTTTAATAATATTCTGCTTAAATCAATATCTATATCCAAGTTTTTTAAACTGATTTCTATAAAATCAATAATCTCGCCTAAATTCATTGAGGCAGTTCTCATATTTTTGATTTGCTGTAAAAAGCTAATTAAATCAGCTTTATTGATAGTTTGTGAATTCTCCTTAGAGATTTGATTTTTATAATTCAATATTTCCAAATCTTCAATATCGGATGTTTCTATTATTGTCTCCAAGCTTTCACTTAAATCTTTACCATAGAGGGCTTCGTAAATGGATTTAAGGTTTGTGAGATTGATTTTTAAATCCTTAGCTAAGAGCATTTTTACTACTTCGACTTTTTCTTCTTTGCTGCCTTCATACCTGTTTATATAGGTCCTTAAAAGTTGCAAAGTATCAATATCAATAGTATTTCCCTTTTCATAAAATTCATAAAATGCTTCTTTTAGTTCAGGAGGTATCGAATCGGATATAGACCTTGGGATTTTTGTTTCTTCCGTTTGAATTTTCACACTATTATCTTTGATTTCGTCAAATTTTGAATTGTAAGTTGATTCTTCGATTTGTTCTTTATTTATATTATGAACCGATAATATTTCATTAGTTACTCTCATTTGTTCACCTCTAAAATAATTAAGCTATTATCTGTCTCTAAATAAATTATCGGCATTTTCATCAAAATGATGAGGAAAAAAATTAGGCGGCCACAGACCGCCCAAGATATCTAATATATATATCATTTAGAAGCTGCGTGCCAAAAGCTACGTGTCAAAAGCTACATACTAAGAGAGTTACATAGATAGGTGCAGCACACTTTATGTATTTTGGTTACAGGTCTTAGCGAAGCCTTTGTTAAAAAGTCCGTAAAGCCGGCAGGACGTCGGCTTAGGTTTCACGGGGCATGGAGGACCCTTTGAAACCGTTAGGACTTTTCCAAAGGCGAGAGATAGACCTGTCAAAATCATATTATGTGTGCTAAACCTACTATATAATTCTCGATAATTGCAGCAATCTCACGCCCTCTATTTACGATAAAATAAGTAAATATGCTCCGGAATAAAAAGCCTATTCCGATTCTATACTTGCCTTTAATTCCTCAATTTTATCCGTCTTTTCCCAGTTCAAATCCAAATCCGTTCTTCCCACATGACCGTAAGCCGCCAACTGCTTATATATAGGTTTTCGTAAATCTAAATCCTTTATTATAGCGGCAGGTCTCAAATCAAAGACTTTTTGAACTATTTCTCCAATTCTTTCATCAGATATAATTCCCGTACCGAATGTATCTACCATTACCGATATAGGTTTTGCTATCCCTATCGCATAAGCAATCTGAATCTCACATTTCTTTGCCAATCCAGCTGCCACTATATTTTTAGCAACATATCTGGCAGCATAGGTTGCAGAGCGATCAACCTTTGTGGGATCCTTTCCGGAAAAAGCACCGCCGCCATGCCTTGCATAACCACCGTAGGTATCCACAATTATTTTTCTTCCTGTCAAACCTGCATCACCGTGGGGCCCGCCGATTACAAACCTGCCGGTGGGATTTACATAAATTTTTGTCTTTTCATCAAACATATTCGCCGGTATTATGGGTTTTATCACATGCTCCATAATATCCCTTTCCAGTGTTTCATGTTCTATACCGGGGCTATGTTGAGCAGCTACTACAACAGTATCTACTCTTATGGGCTTGTCATCATTATATTCTATGGTTACTTGAGTTTTACCGTCAGGCCTCAAATAATCAAGTGTTCCATCCTTTCTAACCTCAGCCAGTCTTTTTGCCAGATTGTGAGCTAATGAAATCGGAAGAGGCATTAATTCGGGTGTTTCGTCACAGGCATAACCGAACATCATTCCTTGGTCTCCCGCTCCTATTACCGCAACATCGTTTTCTTCCATTTCTCCTCTTTTTGCTTCCAAAGCTTTATCCACACCAAGAGCAATATCCGTAGATTGTTCATTTAAGGAAATAACCACACCGCAGGTATCTGCGTCAAAACCGTATTTTGCTCTCGTATATCCAACTTCCTCTACAGTATCTCTTACAATCTTTTGAATATCAATATAGCAATTTGTTGTAATCTCCCCCATAACCATAACCAATCCCGTGGTAACTGCAACTTCACATGCCACTCTGCCCATAGGATCGCACTCCATTATGGCATCCAAAACCGCATCGGAAATTTGATCGCATAATTTGTCAGGATGTCCTTCCGTTACGGATTCTGAAGTAAAAAATCTCTTTGCCATTCTTATCCTCCTCTTATCGTATATTCTAAAAAAATTAAAGCCCCTTCGATGAAGGAGCTTGCTTTTAAAATGTGTAAGTCCTCATCTTTCAGGATAAACCTGTAGGAATTGGCACCGCGCAATGCCGGTTGCCGGGTTTCATAGGGCCCTTCCCTCCACCTCTCTTGATAAGGGTAACTATTATTCAATTATCAAAATTATCCTAACATATCCACAAAAATAAGTCAATAATTCAGAAAAGACCTTTGACTTTGTGTTAAATAGTGGTGGGGAAAGGTGGATTCGAACCACCGAAGTCTGAGACAACAGATTTACAGTCTGCCCCCTTTGGCCACTTGGGTATTTCCCCATGAATATTTAGATGGTCG
>JALNWH010000080.1 GCA_023230985.1 Bacillota bacterium | reverse complement strand
TAATGCTGGTGTCAGTCACCGAGAGGACAAAAGAAATAGGTATTAGAAAGGCCATTGGTGCCAAAAAAAGAAATATCCTAACTCAATTTATCATAGAAGCTATTGTTGTTACGGGTATTGGCGGTTTATTAGGAATAACCCTTGGGTTTGCCATAATAAGATTTGTAATAGGCGGGCTAGGTTTAGTACCGGCAGTATATTCTGTAACATGGGCTTCTATCGCTTTTGGTATATCACTTTTAGTGGGAGTTATATTCGGACTTTTTCCTGCATATAAGGCGGCAAAACTGAACCCCATTGAAGCCCTTAGATCAGAATAACAGTATAATACAGGGAGTGAATATATGAAATACTTATTAATATTTTTATCATTAATATTGATTCTAAGCTTTATGACAGTAGCATATGCCGAAGCAAAGCTTTACTATGATTTTGATGAAGCATTAAAAATGGCTTTGGAAAATTCCTATGAATATAAATCAAAGGACAAGGCTATTTCCAAAGCTTATGATGCTTTTGAAGCGGCAGAAAAGGAGGCCCCTAAAGAAATTTCGTATACAGGTTCTATGAAAAAATTTGTATCTGATCAGATTGAGCCAACAATAAAAGCCGATAAGGCATATCATTCTTACCGCCAATCCATATTAGATAGGGTTAATATGAAAGCAAATATCGCAATAAGTTTAAGAAGCCTGATAATTGAGGTATCAAGTGCCAAGAAGTCTGTAGAAGAAGCAGCCACAGATACAAAAGCTTGGAATGAAGAAATAAAACTTTTAGACTTAAGGTTTGATAAAAGTCTTATCCCCACTAAAGAATACAAAGAAAAGAAAAAGGAACTGGAAAATAAAATAAAAACTGCCGCCAAAACAAGTAATACTCTCAAAGATGCCAACTATAAATTAAATGATCTTCTTGGCAAAAGAGAAGGTGATATTGAAATAGCACTGAATGATACAATATTTCCCTTGGATGAATTGGATTTGATACAAATAAAGAATGATTTGATTAAAAATGATATGACTCTTTTACAGAAGAAAAATCAAAGGTCATTGGCATTAACTAACTATAGTCTTGTTGAAGAAAGATATGATAAATACAATTGGGATCGACTGTCAGATACAATGTTGGATGAATTAATAGAAATTTATGAAGAAGCTAAGGAAGACTATGAGGAAGCTGATAAGGAATATAGAAAGGCCTTGGAAAACTTTGATAAAAATTTTGATAAGATAACTGAGGGTATAAAAGAAGGTTTAGAGGATTTTGAAAACTTAAAACAAGAAATCATGGAGGAAGAACAAAATTTAAGAAATTCTAAATTGAAATATGACTTTAAAATTATTTCTAAAAAGGAATATGAAGATATACAAAAAAATATTGATAAACTAAGAAATAAACTGATTTCCGCAGAAATGTCCATTAATCTTGATTATGCTAAACTTTTGATATATAGTAATCTTGAAAAGGTAATCTTAATAAATCAAGGGGAATGACTTCAAAAATAAATTTCAGACATGGAGGTAGAAAATGTTATTTATATGTTATAAAAGGTGAAGTACCTGTAGAAAAGCTCGTGCATGGCTTGATGAAAATAGTATTGAATATGAGTTTAGAGATATCAAAGGCGAAAATCCCGGTAAAGAGGAGTTGAAATCCTGGTACGAAAAGAGCGAACTACCGTTAAAGCGTTTTTTTAATACCAGTGGGAAAATCTATAAAGAACTGGATCTTAAAAACCGATTGGTAAGTATGAGCGAAGAAGAACAACTGGAACTTCTAGCTACGGACGGAATGCTGGTAAAAAGGCCGATTCTTGTAAAAGACAATCTCGTTCTTGTAGGATTTAAAGAAGAAGAGTGGAAAGAAAAGGTTCAACCTTAAAGGTTGAACCGGTTAAGTTACTTTATTTGTGTTGTTAAGAATATGGGCAAACCCATATGCTCAACTTGATCTTGTAATTCTTCTATTTCGTCTATATGTTTGTCTTCATCAATCAGGATTTTCTCCAGCATTTCCTGAGTAGCGTAATCATTTACTTCCCTAGCCAAGCTTATAGCATCGTTATAGGCAGCTATGGCATCCATTTCCGCAACACGGTCATTTTCCAATTGTGTTGGAATCTCATCACCAATAAAAATATCCTTTAATGTGGTTACAATAGGCACTGATTCAAGGAAAAGTATCCTTCCGATTAACATTTCCGCATGTTTCATTTCGTCAATAGCTCTTTTTTCGAAAATTTTATGAAGATTCTCATAACCCCAATCGGCACACATTTCAGAATGAACCATGTACTGGTTAATAGCTGTTAATTCATCAGCCAACAATGAATTTAAAACCTCAATTAATTTTGGATCCCCTTTCATTTTATACCCTCCTTTGTATATTCTTTGACTACTATCTATAGAATAACATTTTTTAAAGTTCGACACAATATTTTTTGTTTCAGTGATACAAAAGAGATAATATTGAACGGAATTTTTCATTGACAATATGACTTTCCGGTCATATAATATAAGTGACTATTGGGTCACTTGTGATAAGGAGGACTAATATGCCAAAGGAGACATTTTTACGGCTTAAGGATGAGAAACAAGAAACTGTTTTACGTGCTGCAATCCATGAATTTGTTAAGCATGGATTTGATCGGGCGAAGGTTTCTAACATTGCCCGAAAGGCCGGTATTGCAAAGGGTAGCATATACCAGTATTTCGAAGATAAAAAGGAATTGTTTGTCTATTGTGCTCAATGGAGTCTTACTATGTTTATGGAGAAACTGGATAAGCGTGCAAACATCACCGAAATGGATGTGTTTGAGTATTTTAAAGACAGTATAAAAAAATCTGAAACCATCGATGAGGAGCGGGAAATAATTATCTTTATGCAATATATCGCCAGGGAACCGGGGTTAATAGCACCATCCTTAAAAGCCATGTATGATGCAACAGAATTGTACGGAAAAAAATTGATTCAAAACAGTAAAAAGAAGGGTATAGTTAGAGCAGATATAGATGATGATATTCTATTGGATTATTATCTGGCTGTAACGGAAAAATTTAAGATGCGTTGGATGGATCGATATCTTGATTTTACCATAGAAATTACTGAGGAAAAGAATAATGCCATGAAGGCAGAGATGACTTTAATGTTGGAATTGTTAAAGAAAGGAATGGGGTGTTAGTTTGTTTTTATCTGTAGCTAATCTTACAAAAAGTTATCAAACGGGTATTACTACAAAGGTTTTGAAAGGTCTAAACATGGAGCTGGGAAAAGGCCAAATCGGAGTTATGCTCGGTCCCTCCGGCTCGGGCAAATCTACACTTATGAATATCATAGGAGGTGTGGATAAAGCAGATAGCGGAACCGTAGAAGTAGCGGATGTTTGTGTCACGGATTTAAATGATAATCAATTGGTTGAATATCGCCGTGGAAAAGTGGGTTTTGTATTCCAATTTTATAACTTGATACCAAATCTAACAGTGGCGGAAAACATTGAAGTAATCTCAAACATCAGCAAAAATCCTTTGCCTCTTGACGAAATACTGGAAGCAGTAGGACTTACCGACAAGAAAAACCGTTTTCCCCGTGAGCTTTCCGGAGGAGAACAACAACGTGTATCTATTGCCAGAGCAATCATAAAAAACCCTCTCTTGCTGCTTTGCGACGAACCTACCGGTGCCTTGGACTCTAATAGTTCTCGAGGTGTACTGACCTTAATACAAAATATAAATATTCAATTTGGTACAACAACTTTGATGATTACCCATAATAGCGCAATTGCAGATATGGCACATACTGTTTATAAGCTTAGAGATGGAAAGGTTGCGGAAACTGCTCATAATACGGAGCTTATTCCGGCGGAAAGGATTGAATGGTAATGGTATTAAGAAAACGTATACGGCGTATATTATTGGAAAATAAAGGCCGCTATATTGGTATATTTATTTTGATTTTTATAGGGAGCTTTTCTTTTATAGCATTCAAAGGCTTTTCCGGTAATTATGAAAGACTCATAAATGAATTTGCTCAAAAGAATATGCAAGAGGATGTTTCTTTTACCGGATATGAGCAGATTGAGGATATTTCCTCTTTAGAGCAAGAAACCGGGGCAATCATTGATACCCATAAATACTATGATGTTCCGCTACACCACGAGAGAGAATTGCGACTGATTAGTATTTCTCATAAAGTTAATATCCCATCGGTTATAACAGGACGGATGCCGAAATATCCTAGGGAAATACTATTATCTCCCAACTTTTATGATACTTATGGTTATGAAATTGGCGATACAATAAAAATTAATGATGATATGTTTGAAGTGGTAGGCACAGTAGCCCTGCCTAATTATGTTTTCCCCTTAAAATATATAAATGACGTTATTCCTCCCCCGGGATTTGGTTTGGGTGTTATTGCCACAGATGATATGGATGTTTTTCCGGATGCCGTTACTGTTTATACTGCACGTTTTACTGACAGGGATAATGTAAAAGCACAGGTGACAGGATTATATAATTCTATAACTCAAAAAGGACTAATGCTATCTGAATGGATGGACGCATCGGCAAACAAGCGTATTCGTATGGCATGGGCAACTATATCGGGTTCAAAGGCTATGAGCGTACCAGTCCCTACCGCTATGTTTCTGCTATGCTGTTTGATAGTAGGTTTGATGATTTGGCGTATGGTACGCAGTGAAAGCATAATAATTGGAACCTTATATGCCCAAGGATATCGCCGCAAAGAACTTTTACAGCATTATTTATCAATTCCCCTCATGGTCTCCTTTATTGCAGGCCTCGCAGGATCCTTGCTTGCCTTACCAACTATATATCCTACTATTAAATTGATGGTAACCCTTTACTATATCGTTCCCTTTGATAAGGTAGTGCACTCATTGACGGATATAGTGCTGGGAGCGCTAATGCCTGTGATTTTTCTTGGCCTTGCCAGCTGGGCCGTTATTCGTAAGGAGCTTGCTAAATCACCTGCCGAGCTTATGAAAGGAGATATTCAAAAAGCCAAAGTAAATGTACTGGAACGTACACTTAAACTGGATTACTTATCCTTTAACAACAAGTTTAAGGTTCGTGAACAGTTACGCAGCATACCTAGACTTATTTTCTTATTATTTGGTGTTATGGCAGCTTCTTTTATGATGCTTATCGGATTTACAATCAATAATTCTATGACAACTGTATTTAGCAGCGAAGCAAATACTTCATTTAACTATTCTTGGGAGTATTCTTTTAAGGAAGCAAAACAGGGCACTCCTGTTTCCGGAACAATCCCTTTTAATGCAATACGTAGTCATCCCGAAGGCAGGGAAAGTATAGAGTTCTATTTAACAGGTATTTCTACAGATGCACCCTATGTATATGATTTGGTGGACGGAAAAGGTAATGAATTATCCAAGGAACAAGTGAATATTTCTTATCTATTGGCAAAGAGGTTAAACTTGAGTATAGGAGATAGGATTACTGTCGTAAATAAATTAGACGGGAAATCCTATTACCTTGTCATTGACGGAATAGCACAGACTTATGCCGGCCAGTTTATATATATGCCCCTTTCTGACTTTAACGAATTAATTGGAATGCCGACGGACAGCTATAAAGGTGTATTCAGCAAGGCAACCATTGAGTACAGCCCCGAGGAATTATCAGGTATAAAGGATTTAAAAAACATGGTTAACTCAATGGATGAGTTGATGATGCCCATGATGATGGTGGTAGTCAGCTTAACTATTATTGCCTCAATTATAGGTGTAATTATAATTTATTTGGTTACTTCCCTTACAATCGAAGAAAGCCGTGGCTCCATATCGCTGCTTAAAGTATTTGGTTATCGAAGTAAAGAGATAAAAAGGTTAATACTTAGCGGCTCTTCACCTTTTGTAATTGCGGGGTTCATATTAGGCATACCTGTAATGTTGATTTCTGCCACTGCTTTATATAGATATCTGGGGGAAATGATAAATCTGGCATTACCCATGATACTTAACCCATTGCATGCCGTGATAAGTTTTACTTTGTTATATGCAGTTTATGAATTTACAAAACTGTCATGCGGAAGGAAGCTGGCAGCAATACCTATGAGCGATGCATTAAAAGCGGGCATGGAATAGAATAAGAAAATTGTCCAAAGCTACTGAAATAGTAATATTATTACTTAGTTCCTAGCGCTACCATTTTCCAATGTTCTAATATATCTATGTCCCAAGCCAGTAACCTTTATTAAGTATTAATAATCTAAAAAATATGTGTAAAAAGTAGAGAGTAATATTAAAGGAGTTAAAAAAATCGGTAGGTTCCTTGCGATATTAAAAATAATAAAATATAATTGTTAAGGTAGTAGAAGAAATCAGAAAAACTAGTATATAAGAGAGGGTTTATCTATGGATGAGCTAAAATCCCAGGAAATACAACAAAGCCTGCCGAAAAGAAAACCGAGGCATAAAAAAGTATTGTTTATAATTGCCTTGCTGATTATTATAGCAATAGCCTTTCTATTAGCTGTTCCTCATTTAATAATAAAAGATATGGTGAACATGCATGTTAATTCTAATAAGATTTACCTTCCGGAGGATTTTGGTATAATTGGGGAAAAGGTTTTATTGGTAACTGAGGATAATTTAAAAATTGCATCATATAAAGTAGAAGCTGAGAATCCAAGGGGTGTGGTAATTTTTTTGTCCGGGATTCATAATCCATCAGTGACGGCTTTTTACGGTCATGCAAAAATCCTTCAGGAAAACGGTTTTGGCTCAATATTAGTCGAAATGAGGGCTCACGGTGAAAGTGAAGGAAATGTTATCTGTTTAGGATATAAAGAATACTTAGATGTTAAAGCTGCGGTTTTGCATATAGAAAACGATTATGGGGATATCCCCATAATTGTTTACGGCTTATCCATGGGTGGAGCAGCGGCCATTAATTCCATAGGCGAAATTGAAGGGATAGACGGCTTGATAAGCATGTCCGCCTATTCATCCTTTGAAGATGTATTTTATGAATCCATGATAAATATGGGCTTACCCATAATATATGTGAAAGTGCAAAAGCCCTTTGTAAAGCTTTATAATGCTTTTAAATTCGGTTTTAAAACTATTGGTATCAATCCTATAAGTGAAATTAAAAAATTAGGAAACAGACCGGCTCTAATAATGCATTCTAAAGGCGATAGTGAGGTTTCTTTTTCAAATTTTGAAAGAATCATGGATAACGCGCCAAAGCATGTAGAAAGCTTCGTAAGAACCGGGGATAATCATTTCATAGTAAAAGATGAAGAAGATTTTTTAAACCCGCAAGCTGATAAGGAATATTCTAAATGTGTGCTAGACTTTTTAAATAAGAATTTTTAGTGGTAAAAAGGCTATAAATAAAAGTGCCTCAGTTCAACCAAAAATCACCGGTTATAAATCTAAAAAACCGCCGGTTGAAAAATCTAAAATAATTTAAAAACAGTAAAGGTGTGATTGGATAAGAATCACACCTTTACTGTTTTTATCGCTATTTTTTCTTCATAACCGGTACTTGGAGCTCCGTAAGCCAATCATTTTCATCTTTCTTATTCCAAATGCCGTCTATATAAGATTCTCTGGGAGGCCCGACGGGAGTATAGTTATTATCCTCAATCCATTTAAACAGATAGGCATAGCTGAATCCGAAGGTACCGTAAGGTCCCTTGTGATATAAACAGGCTGCTTCGGGAATGCGGTCAACTTTTTTAAAGACAATTCCTCCGGTATCCTTACCAAAAGCAGTTACGGCTTCACAATATTCAATATCTATATCCTTATCCTTATATTCGCCGTCATGATAAATAATGAAACAATAAGGAGGCACTAAGCATTCTATATTGGGGTTTGCTTTTTTTACCTCCTCCCCTAAAGCGGGGATAATATCGGTATCCATTTTCCTTATCCACATAAGCCGGCTTAAAAAGCCCGATCTCGTCATAATAGCGCAGAGCTTTAATGGAAACCTTGTTGATTTTAGAAAACAATCCGATTCTATACATATTCTTATTCCCCTTTCATTACACTTTCAGTATAAACCATTATTCATACAATGGCATCCCCTCCTATCTAAGCTTAACAGTAGTTTAATACCTCCGGTTACGGGAGAGTCAATAAAAAATTTAATAAATTGTTAATAAATACTTTATATATTCTTAATATGGAGGAGTTATTATATAATCAGGCTTAAGCTTTTACCGGTATAATATAAAGGAGGATGAAAAATGAAATATAGTAATAAGACTGTTATAATAACTGTTTTTATTTTAGGCGCTATAATTTTAATGACATCAGCTTTTGCAGATATGATATTAGGCTCCGGATATAACAGTTTAAAAAATTCTATGAAGACGACAGCGGCAACCCTGACTGATGAAATTGATAGCTTTACCGCTAATGCTACTTTAACATTAAAATTAGACGGCAGGGTAATAGAGGAATCCATCGCCAATGCAAAATTTGATGTTACTAATGGCACCCGCGAATCAGAGGATAAAAATTTAAGGAAAGGCGAGATAAGCGAAAGCTATTGGTATAGCGATGAAAATCAAAGAATTTATAAAAATGATGATGGCTCTTATAATGTAATCGAAAGAAAGAAGATGAATGATGAGAGCTTGGAAGTAGTTAAAAACCCTTTTGAGCACGAGGAGTTTAAGGATGCGGAAAAGGTTGTAGATGCATTTGTAGGTAGCTTGCAGGATATTATTCAGGTTGAAGAATCTAATGGCAGAAAGATGTATATAGGCAATCTGACGGAGACTCAAATCCCCTCGGTTGTCAATGCAGTATCATCCTTTGTTTTTAAATATAGCATATTAGACCAGTGGCAGGCCAAGTATCTTGGCATTCCCCGACCCATGTCAAATATATATCTTATAAGTGCAATGGGCAAAGCTGTTGAAAACGAGGATGGGATTTTAGAAAGCGGTATCTTCACTGCAAGTATATCGGCTAAGGATAGTGAAGGCATTGAACATATTTACACCTTTGACTTTTCAATGGATATAAAGGATATTAATACCACAATAGTAAAAGCTCC
>JALNWH010000079.1 GCA_023230985.1 Bacillota bacterium | reverse complement strand
TCCTTGATCAATAATATAATCTATTCCACCTTCCCATGTCATAATTATGGAATCTGCTTTTTTATAAATCCACTTTTCTCCTTGGTATAATAGTTTTGATATAATATTATTTCTTTTTAATAAACCATAAGCTATTATACTTTCCGGCCATAAATCTCTAACTTCACAAATACATGGGATATTAAATCTTTTAGCTATCTTAATACCGGCCACTAAAGTGAGTGGATGCACACTAGATGCTATAATGACATCAGGTTTCCCACAAGATTTGCCATACTGAGCTGTGGTGGGAAAAAGGTTTTTGTAGAATCTATACATATTATAGATTCTTTGTTTTCCATTCCCTGTATAGCTGGGGGTTTTTACAAAAACAAATGGTATTTTTTCATCATCGACTACTTTATATTTTTTATTACCTGTATCAATATTATCGTTAGAATTATGGCCTGATGTTGCTGCAAAAATAGATACACGGTAACCTTTTGAAATTAAATTTTCTGCTATCCAGTAATGCCTTCCTCCCTTATTCCTTAACATATTTCTTGCATAATGATTTAATATCCAAATGTTTTTCACTTTACACCTCTTGTTTAATTCTCCATTTTTCGACATCATAATAAATTATAACAGATTAGATTGTGATATGAAATAATATAAGACAAAAACAACAAGATTTTCGTTGTGCGTGTGTTTTTTTATAGCCAGATCTTTCATACTAGCATAGATGCAGTTGGAGCTATATTTTAGAAATGCATTTATAAAATTATTACTGAACTTGATTTATATATTTATCTTTTAGCTTTCTTTGCATTAATCTCCAGTATATCAACTTGTTCTTCTCTTCTTTCACTAGTATGTCTTTCTCTTCTATTATATAATATATTTCATCTGCTATATCCATCATTTCTAACATTTTTTCAACTGTTATGTTTTTTCCTTTATATAAAGCTTCTATTACGCTAAAATAATATCCAATTATATCATGGTTTTCGTCATTGGTTTTATTTTCATCAAAGCTTTCTTTTATTTCACGTAATGTGTTTTTAATCTCGTCCGCCTCCATCTTTTTTAAATAATCACAATTTCTGTTTGCTATGCTTACTTCATTATTAGAAAGCTTTTTCCCCATTATATCAATCTCTTTCAAAATTTTTATTAAAATATCTAATTCATTTAACAAGAAGCCTTTATTAGAAAGTGAAATTTCTTTATTTTCTTGAATCTTTTTTATTAGTGTTTCTTTCCATACATCTAGTCTTTCTTTTTCTCCTAAATTGCTATCATTAGGCTTACAATTTAACTCTGTAAGCATATACTCATTCAATTCAGATAAATCTCCGATTACTTCATTTTCATTTTTTATTTTTTTATATTTTTCTTCAATGTCTTCATTACTTTTATATTCAGCTACTATTAAAAGTAAAGCAATATTATTTGCAATTTTGAATATTATAGTTTTATTGATATCTTCCATATACGATAAAAGCACATCCTTATTATTTTGATTTTCAAGTTCAATTTTATGCCTTTTTAATATCTTATTTATATTGCTTGTTAGTAAGTAATTCTCATTTAAAAAACTATGCATTATCTGCTTTTTAGTTATAGTTTTTATTAGGCCTTCGATATTAAAGCTTCCATCATTGATCACATTGTCAATATAATCAAATACTGTTGTAATCATGCTTTCTTTGTCTGAGTCTTTTCTATTTAGCACTATATTTACAAGTTCTTTAATATATTCTGATTTTTTTATGCTTTCATCTTCCTTTATATTTTCGTCTGAAATCATTTTAATTAGCTCTGCCTCTCTATCAAGATATAACTCTGTTAGATATGATTTACTATAGTGATTTATGAAATAGTCATCTATAAACCTTATAATATCTTTATCTGGTTTTATTATATCGTAACCCGGAGTATAACCTGTATATTTAAAAATGCTTTTAACTATAAAGTTATCTACATCCTTTACTTTAGATTTATTTTTTATATTTATGTCTAAATATCTGTTTAATCCTCCATATCCTATTATTTTACTAAATTCAAATTCATAGAATACTTTTACATATGCAAATCTTACAATTGCTTTATTAATATTTAATTCTATAAACTTATTTTTAAAAATTTTATTATCTAAATTTTTATTATTTTGCACTCTACCATTTAAAATATTGTACATATCTTCAATTTCTATAAATACTCTTTTTATACGCCTAGGATTTTTAATTATTGCATCGTCTATATTACCAATCTTATCTTTGGCTTCTGGCTTCTCATGCTTCTTATTGTATTCATCTATTTCATCATTAATATCTTTATGTATCTCTTTAAAATAATTGGTAAATTCCTTTCTTAATTCTTCTATACCATCTTGCAATGTATCATTATCATATATTGTTTTTAAATAGACTTCTTTCCTTAGAAAATACCTAATTACATCATATTCATTCATTTGTTTTAAATCAAACCTTTTATGTATAAATTTTTCTAAATATTCATGGTTAATTCTATCACCTATCATTTTTTCATAATCCATTGCAAAAACTATAACCAAACCTTCAAAATCAGCTATTTCTTTTATAAATTTTAATACTGATATTTTGTTTTCATCATCTACCCTATCAATATCATCTATTACGACTAGTATCTTTTTAATTTTATTGCTTAATACTAACAGGTTTATGTCGTTTTGTAAGTAAGCTTTGTATTCTCTATAGTCTTCTAATTCTTTATTTTTAAATATATCCAATCTTTCTAAAGTAGAGGGTTCCTTTCCTATTATCCCCAATATTAACTCCCAATATTGTTTTAGATTGCTGAACTTACCAGTGTAAATTTTATTTTCTTCTAAAATTATTGAGAGCCTTTTAAAAAAGTATTTTACCAAACTCTCTCTTGAATCTACCACCATAGGTTGTATCCAAATAATATTATTTTTAGGCCCATTTTCACCTTCATATTTTTTTCTTATACAATTCATAAAGCTTGTTTTCCCTTCTCCCCACTTGCCATTTATTGAAATAACTACTGCGCCTTCTGGTGTGTTATTATCTATATAGTTTATTATGTTTTCTAGCTCTACCTCCCTTTCAGGAAATAGGTCTTCCGGATTTATAACTGGTAAATCACCTCTAGATGTAGTATCTCTTTCTTTTCCTTTTCCTTTTTCGCATTCTTGACTACTAATAACCGATAGTGTTACAACTAGCAGATATGCCGGGATTATCGTTATAATATTTTTTCCTTCTATATTTTTATTAATCAGTATAATTGATATAATATCTGCTATTACTAAATAAATTAGTGAATTCATATGCTTTTTTATTAACACATTTTTTGATTTATTATAAAAAAACATAGCATCACTTATTGCAAACATTATCAAAAAAATTATAGCAGATAAAACAGCTTCATTGATAATAAATACTATAAGCTTTATTATTTGAAAGTCTAATTTAATATCTATAACCACTTGCCTTAAAATATATATGCCAAAGTAGAATAAGCCCAGTATTAGCCCATCTCTAATGTTTTTATTAAACACATCTTTATAATTTTCCTTTTTCCGTAAAATGAAAAGATATAGCAGCGAAATTATAAAAAGGCATATATAAATTATCAGCTTATATTTATTTAATATTTCAATTAGGCCCATTATCCCAAGATATTGACTCCCTCGAATTTTATTTATTTTTTTGCATAAACCATACTCTATTAATGATAATCCTACAGTTTTTACTTTATTAAATATTTATAATAAAAAATGTATCGAATTGACTTGTATCCATACTTATTTATGATTAAGTAAAAAAACCTTCATAGAGTAAATCAAGCCGTCCATTGCTTTTATGATTTGTATAGAAAAGTTTGTTAATTTTTATTTTATTGCCATATTATACGGATTGTTTGCCTTTAGGTATTCTTTTAGATCCAAGTGAATACTAATTAAACATTCATCAAGATATGTTTGAACGATGGGTGATATCCAATATTGGCTATCGTTTGGTGGCTCCATTTCTTCTTCAAGATAATAAATATAATCATAAGAGGAAATATATTCAGGTTTTATAAGTATTAATATTGTTAAAAATAACGAGGTTATAAAGGTGACATCGGTACGCACGTTTTTTAACAATGATATAATTTTTTCATATCTATCAAAAGATATAAAGTTATCAGTTATAAAACATCTGCTATTATTATGAACATAATTATTCTGTTTTCTTTTTAGTTTCTCCCACTTCTCTTCCAAGTTATGTTTTTTTATACAATCCTTAACTAATTTATTTTTCTTTAAATAGTATAAATAATTTTTAATATCTAAAAATTTAAATAAACTACCATCTTCAGCAGAATTATCAAACCAACCGTCAACAGCTTTATTTTCTTCATCCTTTCTTATCCCCGAAGAATAAATATAAAAAAGTATTTTAATGATATCTAAAAACTTTTCTTCATTTATTTCTCCATCTATTACTTCACCATACTCCGTCTCGGTTAATCCTCCTATATTATTCAAAACCTCAATTATATAAAGATATAAAAATAGGCAATCTCTATATTTCCTTATAAGTGTATTTGCATCAGAAAAACTACCAAGCCTACAGCAAGCTGATATGCTTTGTAATGTTTTTTCAGCTGAAATCAAAAACTCTGCCGATAAGAGATGGGTTTTACCATTTGCAATGCTTATTATCGGACTATCACTGGCTTTATCACCAAGAAAGTCCAATAAGTCCTTATTTTTTTCAATGGCTTTATCGAATTCATCAAATGAAATAATATTCGATAAAGCGCTATAATACTTTTTTTGTTCTTCTACTAATTTATTAAAATCACTTATTGTCATATTACAATCCTCTAAGGCATTAATGGTTTATTTATTAGCATCATCTTTATATTCTTCATTAATACACTCCACATATTATGCTTATCACTCTCCATCATTCTTTGTAAAACTGTTTTTCAATCTCTAAAAATACTCCATTAGTTCGCTTACCAACTTATATACGGTTGTCCCAGGATTCATTGCAGATTCAGTCAGCCTATTTTCACATTTATGTAACTCTATAAGTTTCTCGCTCCATTTAATGGCACTTTGAACATCCCCTTTAGCCATTAAAACTTCAAAGATGTTGTCCATATTCTTTTCGTATTTCCCTTTATTAATATCAAATTTAGTAAAATAGTTGCTAAGCTTTTTAATGTATTGCTGTCTACTTATCCCTGTATTTAGAAATTCAAAATGTAATAAAAACCAAAGTTCGATAGATTCATTGGACCATCCTACATTTATATCATTGTCTATAGCTTCCCTAATTGCATTATTAAATTGTTTCTCTGAAAAACTATCCTTATCAAATATTACCCACGTATGTCCATAAGGTATTTCACTTAAACTTCTTTCTTTTATTGCATATTTTACTAAATCTTCAGTATTTCTACCTGTACCTACTATTTCAATTTCCAACCTTCTTGTAATTACGTTAATATAGTCCTTATACTTTAATTCTATTTTTCTTTTAATTCCCTCAAAGTAATTTGGCTCTGTTTTTCCACCTTCACATACGATTAAGTACCTATATGGCTTTCTTTCCAAATGACTTTCTTTTCGTATTTTTCTTTTACCTTTTCTTTTCTTAAAAATATCATCTGTCCCCATATATTAATCCTCCAAAGTAAGAAATTCTTTTAATAGAGGTATGGCACCGTATCTACCTGATAAATAATCTTTATTATAACTTGCATCATTTCTAACCTTTTTGTTTCCATCTAATTTAAACTCCGCCAAGGAATAAAGTTTAGATACACCATTATTATCCTTCTCTGTAAACCATATCTGATCCCTTCTGAAAGTTTCTCTTGTTAGAGTATAAGGATCATGAGACGTATAGATAAGTTGTGCATTACTCTTATTAATTGTCGGATTATGGAACATATTAATAATATATCTTAACAATAATGGGTGTAACTTAGCATCCAGTTCGTCTATTAACAGTGTGTTTCCCTTTTGGATAGCCATATATAAAAAATGAAATAAACAAAACATTTTCTGTGTACCGCTTGATTCCTCCGTAAAAGGAATTTCGCTAATGCTTTCACCGTCAGCGGTTCTATGTTTCGAATACACCTTAAAATTCGGCTCCTCATCAACATTAGATAGGCTTTTAACTTTTTCTATTCTTATACCTTCAATGCCCGTATCTATTTTCTTTAAAAAGTCTTCTATTGCAACTTTATAGTTCTTATCCTCAAATGCTCTAGAAATTAAATAATCTGTTACAATATCTTCAAAAAATGAATGACTAAAATCCACAACATCAGTATTATAAAACCAATCAAAAACTATCTTAGCATCAGTTATCTTCACTTTAGAAAGTAAGGAAAGAAATAATGTTGATATTTCTACATGTTCAATAAACTTCTCTGCACCCTTGAGATATTTTGAACATTGTATTTTGTTATCATTTCTTTCAAATAAAGTATTATACTTTGATTTCGCTCTCAGATCTCTTTTATATAACCATTCTTCATGGATTTTTTTATTGTCAACTACAAATCCATATTGAAATTCTTTTTCTTTATGTCTAAAAAAAACTTCAAATTCCGATTTCCCATCCTTAGTAACTTTATCAAAGGCAAACCTCTTTAATGGAATCCCTTTGTCAACTTTCTCCCCAGTAAGAGAATTAAAAATTAATCTCGTCATAAATTGAAAGGCTTCTATTACCCCGGATTTTCCACTTGCATTAGCACCGTAAATAGCCGCAGTCTTGATATACTTTTCTCCATTAGCAAATGTAGTTAAATTGTATGGATGTTCAATTATTGATGTCGCACTCATATCAAGACTATTCTCACCTTTAAAAGATTTGTAATTTTTAAAATTAAATTGCATGAGCATATTTCTCACCCCTTATTATATTATATACAATAATAACAACTTTTAAACCTCTTTTTGAGAAACTTTCGTTTAAATCGTAAATTAACTTTTTCATATCCCCTATATCATTTTAAAATTGCTACAGTTGAAATCTTATCAAGGAGATAAATATCATCTATAGTCTGCTTAGCTGGGATAAGCCTATTCTCTTTTATGCATTTTTCTATGCCTTTCAACTCATTTTGTTTCTTAATGGAAGAAAATGTATTGGATTGATCTTTAATCATTCCCATTAGCGATAGAATAAAAGATACTTTATAACTTAGCGGCAGAAATCCGGTACTGCCAAGCATAAATTTAAAAAACACTCCGGTCTTGTTATTGGAATTCCCTAAATCAAATAAAATATCATTATATTCCTTTATCTTATCCTTCCGTTCTCCTTCATTCATTTGCGATAGCCGGGATAAAATATTTCTAAATCCCTCATGTGTATTATATTCATCTGCCAGTGAAGCAACCTTTAAAATGCTTATATTATCTTTACATTCAAATAGTTTCAGATAATCCTCGCTACCTCGAGTTCGCATTTCCTTTATATTCTTTATATTATCCGCATCATACCAATAAAGATTTAAAAAATCTCCCAAAATATTTGAAACTGCTATATCAGAATATTTAATGCCATTTTCCCATTGTCTAAAGGGAAAATATGTAGCCTTTAATGCAGCTGCTATATGAGTGCTTAAAGAATTTACAGTGAATTCAAAGGAAATCTTTTCTTTCTCATCATTTTTTATAAAATTATCATAAATAACATTATTAATGCCAAAATTGCTCAATGACATGGGACTACTTTGATTTAAGTATCGAAAGCTGTCAGCTGCTGCGGTAATAGGCCAAGCTATTAAACGGGCAATGTTTTGCATATCTATTTCCTTTTGTTCTACACCTTCCATATAAATATCCGAAGCAATTTTATATATACCGGGTAAACGCTTTTCATATTGATGTTTCGTTTCGGATAAATAAGCTGATAGTAGTGAATTGATACCTCGTCTGCCTACTATTGCATTGGGATTCTTACGATATACCTCTAAAAGCAGATTCCTATCATATCTTGTTTCTAAATTAGGCAATAGTATAACAATCTTACCCATATCTACCAGTTCGATTAGTTCGTTTAGAGTAATGTTTTGCTTTAATAAGAATCTGTCTAAATGTTCTTCTATTGGCAGCGCTATATAAACAGTATCGTAGAGCAATAGGACATTCCGGATATCTATGTTGTCAAAGAGTGATAAATCAAGGAAGCATTTTAAAGATTCATCGCGAAAAAATGGCAATTCATTTCTTTTTACTTTTCCTGTATATATATCCTCTGCTTTGCTAAACCAAAAATCAGCTTCCGCAACCATAAAGGGGAGTTCTTTATTAAAGCTTAGATGCATTACATCAAAACTATTTTCTAAATCTTTAATTTTATTGTTTTTCTTTTCATTATGTTCTAAGCCCTCTACGCTTGATTTGCTATATTCATCATCTTCCAGTGTGATTGTTATTTTATCTGTTCCTAAATCCGCATTTAACAAAATCTCTTTCATTTTATCTATATGAATTTGCTCTGTATCCTTTGAAACTTCTATAGCTATTTCAAAGTTAACACCTGCTTGCGGGATTGTAATACTAATTATATCTATATGGTAAAACCTGCTCCTAATAAAATTATCCAAATCCCTTTTAGTAATACAAGTTGCTTTAAATTTATTAACTACATTGGATAAAGGTATATTGTCTATCTTGCAAAGATACTTTTTTGGTCTGACATTGCATAGAACTACATTTGTACCTATATGCCTTATTGAATAATCAAAATGATCAGATAACTCTTTAAAATCACCTTTAAAATTAGAGCAATATATCTGATATCTATATTTATTTATTTGGTATATTTCAGTCTCAAGCCCTATATATTCGATTCGCAAGTCCAAATCCATTCTTTGGATAGAACCTTCTTCCTTAAGCATATGGATTCACCTCATGTTATTACGTACCTTTTCCCCAGGGGCATATACTACAATTTTAGCATGACTATTATCCTTGAAAAATTTTTAAATAGTTTTATCTATGCCATTAGCATCACCAACTAAAACAGTGTAATTCTTATCCGCAATATCTTTTAGTTTTTTGATTACTAAAGGATGTAATTTTGTTACCGCCATTGGCTCGGCTATAAATATTTTTATCTATATCACCTTATTTTTTTTCATTTAATAAATTTCCTACTTTTATGCTTTATATATTGTCAGTATAAATTC
>JALNWH010000078.1 GCA_023230985.1 Bacillota bacterium | reverse complement strand
CAACTTCCTTGACGGCATTAGACTATTCCTTGACGGTGAAGAAATGAAAAATATTAAAAGAGGCGAAGACGGTAAAGAAATAACTTTCACTGCACCCAAAGGCAGGGAAGGCACTACTCAGCTTATGGTTATGAATCCGGAGGGGGGCACTGCTACATGGCCTTTTTCCTATGTAAAGACGTATACAAATCCCAAGATAACGAGCTTTGCACCCAAATCCGGTAACACCGGCACTTTAGTAGTAGTAAAAGGAGATAATTTTCTCCAACCGGATCCGGCAGCCACACCTGATATGGTAAATCGTCTCATTGGTACCCGAATACTATTGGGAGAAGAAGATATAAACGAATATATGCTGGACCCTGTTACAAAAAGAATTATATTTGAAGAATTTGCTGCAAACAGTGAAAACCCCATTCTAAGCATAAAGACGGAAGGAAGCTTAACATATATCAAGGCGGCGGATTACTATAATTCAGTAATATTAATAGATGAAGATACAGAGAAATACTATACATTAAGTATAGATGGTGCAAGAAGGATAACCCTTACCGATGGTATAAACAACAATTACCTTCTCGAAATAGAAGGAACACAGATAAAAGCTAATAAAACCGGCGGCTCTATTTATAATCTGGAAGCGAATCATGAGGGAATATCCATAAAGGATAATGACACAGTGATACTTAGCCTTATTATGAAAACCCCTTATAAAACAGCTTCTGACGGAGATGGTCATAAAATTATTGGAAACAGAGTAAAGGTAGTGGACAAAAACACTATATACTTTACCGTACCTGCCCTTCCCGCCGACGGATATTACGATGTGACTGTATTAAATCCCGATACAAAGCGGGATGCCAAAAGAGGAACGGACGGTTTCCTCTATTTCAAACAACCGCAGAGCAAACCGGAGATAACAAAAATTGAGCCCGATGAAGGAACCACCGAAGGGGGCTATTCCATAGATATTATCGGAAAAGAATTTGACGATTTGGGCATAGAAAAGGTCAAGGTATTTATAAACGGTATTCAGGTAGCGCCTGCAGATGTATTGGTAAGTCCTGATGGAAAAAAGATTACCGTTTTAAGAGTGCCCAAATATCCGGGAGATTTATTCAAAGAAAAAGGTACCAATCGCTATACCGTACCGGTAGTAATCCTAAATCCCGATGGCGGCAGCGCCACCAAGGAAGATGGCTTTACATACTTAGTGCCTACCAGTCATCCCAAAATATTGGACATGGTACCTGCCAAAGGTACAGCTGCCGGTGGTGATATAGTAGAGATATCCGGAAGTGATTTTCGTTTCTACGAACCTTATGAAGATAATAATAGAAATCAAATCAGAGATGAAGACGAGTGGTTTAACGATATAAATAAAAATGATCTTTGGGATGATCTCTTAGATGCAATTAACCCCGGTGATCCGGAACCGATAGAATTGAATCATCCCAGATATGACACATACTACGCATCTCCCATACTACCTAAAGTCTTTTTCGGAGACAAACAGGCAAAAATAGTGGAGTTCGGCAGAGGCTATCTAAAAGTAATTACACCTGAAGGAAATGTGGGCAAGGTTGATTTATACGTAGTGAATAACGATTCCGGCATTTCCAATAAACAAAGCTTTACCTATGAATCCTCCAATCCAAGGATAACAAGGGTCTTTCCCGGATTTGGAAAAATGCAGGGCGGAGATATAGTAGAGCTTTTGGGGAATAGTTTTGCCATATCCAATATGGATATTTATAAGGGAGAAACCGATGAAAATGGTAATACCAGATACGATACAAAGCAAATGACGGCTGTCAGATTTGGCAGTTTTACAAATAGATATATAAACAGGACGGAAGAAAACTCCGGCAGAATTGATAATAATAGAGCGACAGTGCGATTCACTGCTGCAAACCTTACATTTGAATATGATGCAAGCAAACCTGATGGGGCTTCATTAAAACTGATTAAGGTAATAGGAGATAAATCATATTCCTTTGAAGTAAAAGGATACGATAATAGTGTGAAATACATTCCTATGAATCTTTTAAAAGATAAAGACGGCAACCCTATTAATCTATCCAATGATTCCGAGGGTCAGCCTCAGGAAGCCACAGGCCTTATCAGAGTTGAAATCGATGATAGAAGGCTCCTTGTTGACACAGGCTATTCGGATTTTGTGGATTTTAAAGGTGCATCACAGCTTTTTGTCAAAACTCCCACTTATCATACTATAGGTAAAAACATTCCCGTAGAAGTGATAAACCCGGATAAAGGCATGGCAATGGCTGTATTTGAATACATGAATCCTTATGATTTTCCAATGATATCATCTGTAGAGCCTATAAATAGAGTGCTTAAAAAGTCTACAGGATTAGTAGAGGAATATGAGGATAACCCTACTGAAGACGATGAAGAATACTATACCTATGTATCCCTAACCGGCGGAGTGCTGCTTACCATTCGAGGTAATAATTTTAAACGTACCGTTAAGGTTTATCTCGACGATAAAGAGCTTCAAATAATAGACAGAAGTGCAGACGGTACCGGACTTATAGTAGCTGTACCACCTGCCGACGAAAGCCAAGAAGGTTTGAAAAAACCTATATTCGTTGATAACAGAGACGGTGGTGTAGCTACAACCAGAGAATTAAACGAATATAATAAAATGAAAGCGCCTTATTTTGTAGTATATCAAAAAGGATTGAGCTATCCCTATATCGAAAAAGTTATTCCTGATAAAACCTCTGCCGGAGGTGAAAACATTGTAACTATAATAGGAAGCGATTTCAGAGACAGGTTAAAAGTCTTCATAGGAGGTATTGAAGCACAAGTACAAGAAATAATAGGTACTGAGAGAATCAGAGTAAAAGTACCTCTTGGCCTGATACCGGGACCCGCATCCGTTATGGTGCAAAACCACGATTTTGGTGTTGATGAAAAGAAGGACATCTTGACTATTATAAGCTCACCGTGGATAGAAGATGTTTTAGACGAACACGGTTTATCCATTAGTTCAAAACTTTTCGATATGCTTGGGGGTCAAAGTATTAAGATAAAGGGAATTGGCTTTATGGACGGAGCCCAAGTAATATTCGGCGGTAAGATTAAAATCCAAAGTCAACTGGAAGACGGTGAGACAGGGCTTGGGGGAATTAACATAAATGACGAAGAAGTCTATGTAGTAGGCGGCACTGTAATATCAGCGGGGCAGTTGGAGGACGGTATATATTTAAATATTACGACACCGCAGATGCCCGAAGGTAAAGTTTCCATAATAGTATTAAATAGGGACGGAGGAGTTTCCCAAGAATTTATAGAATTTGAATCCTCGAGGCCAATCCCTGATAAACCGACGGCTGCAAGAGCGATTGCTGTGGACGGCGATACTGTAAAGCTTATGTGGAAAGGCAGTGGAGATGCATATCAGATATTTGCTTCTATTGGTGAGAAGGAAAACGATAAAGAACTGAATACCTATAATTATATGCTGACAGTAGAGCCGGAAATAGGCGATGACGGTCGATTCTTCTATTTTGTAAAAAACTTAATACCCGATACTTGGTATAGATTTAGAATCATATCTATCAATGAATTTGGAGTATCCAAAGATTATGCACAGACAAATAAAGTAAAAACTCCTGAGACAATCAGGTCGGAATACAAGTTTAATGATGAATACGAGAACCCTGCAAACAGAACGGATTTTATGGAAACAACCAAAGACAGTTTTATATATAATGTTGGCGAAAAAACCATAAAAGGCGCAGGGAATTTCTATCAAATAGAATTAAGAAACAAGAATATAAAAGACGGTTTACCGAGACAAATAAAAATTCCCGTTGCAGTAATACAGGATTATACAAAAACATTTAACATATGGGATATAGATGCAGCTTTAAACTTCAAAAATGAAACTATTAAAACATCGGAGATAACGGAGCTTAAAGGAGCTAACCGAAACGATGCTGTAGGAATAATTGAAATATACAATCCAAAAGGGCAAAGGCTTGATGACCTTATCATGGCAGCAGGAAGAAGGCCTATTGTTATAAAAACCGTTGGCATAGGATTTAGGCTGCAAAAGCAAGTAAAGGTTGATACCATTAAGAAATTTAACCTAGCAATGGAAATGACTATAATAATGGATGAAAAATTTGCCAGCACAGAAAACTTGGAACTATACTATTATAATGCAATTAAGAGAACCTTGGAAGCAGTATCCTTTGTAAAAGTTCCCGGCCAACGAACATTAAAAGCGAATATCATAAACCCGGGAGAATACATTATTTTAGGGAAATAGCCAATTACCGAAGCATAAGATTCTTCACTGGCGTTCAGAATGACAATTTGGGGATGTCATCCTGAGGAGCATAGCGACGAAGGATCTTCTTGACCCGAAAGAAATAACCACCCTGCACCACACCACAAAAACTAGAAAAGTAAACATTTAATCGGAGTGAATAAAAATGAAACAAAAATTAAAAAGCACAGCTATAGCTGCAATCGCCATAATCATGATAATAACCCAAATAGCAACCATAACCATGGCCCAACCACCGATTTTCACCGCCCCGGCTTACGGTAAATCCCTAGCCGGTAAAACTGTGTTTACTGATATCGCTCAAACTGCGAACTCCGAGAACATACTAAAACTCCGTATGGCAGGAATAATCCAAGGCAATGCGGGAGCCAAATACAACCCTGCATCCCCTATAACGTATCAAGAAGCGGCTACATACCTGATAAGAGCCTTAGGTCATGATGAAGCCGCCGAAGAAAAGAGACAAGCCTTGACAAATCGTCAGGCAGCAACAGATTATATGGCCGATGCTTGGGCTATAGGCTATATGGAAGAAGCCATAACCCAAGGCATGCTTACGAGAAACGACCTTAGGGAAATGGAAACCCTTACCCAAGCCGAAGAAAATGCCATAGAAGCCCAAGTAGTAGCAGAAGCAAAAAAAGAATGGATGACCATAGCCCGCAGAGATGCTCTAAGAGCTGAAAAAATAGCTAACGCCAAGCGACAAAAGAAGAACATGAAAAGGGCTATACCCCGCCAAGACTTGGCCCTATGGATAACCAGAGCATTAGAACTTGAAAACCTATCCCAATCAGATATAAACATTATTTATGGCTATAACGATTGGAGCCATATAAAGCCCCGTAACCTTGCGGCTGTGGAAACCCTATTGCAAAAAAACATATTCCCCGCAACAAACCCAAATACCTATTCACCCAATGGCAGCATAAACCGGGGAGCTGCAGCTGACTTGTTTAATAAAATAATAACGGAATACCCGGATATATTTCAAATAAAAACCGGTGTTGCCAGACTTACAAAAATCCGGCAAAACTACAATTCCCAAATAACAGGAATCCAAGGAGGCCTGCTATATACAATGGAAAACTTTGACGGTACGGAATTTGATGTGGCTATAGGAGACAATGATGCACTGCCTGTGATTTTAAAAAATAAAACACTGGCTCACACAGCTTTAAACATCGGTGATACAGTAGAATATGCCATCAAAGAAGATAAAATCCTCTATGCAGCCCTTGGAATATATGATTTCGTTCAAGGAAAAATAAGCTACTCCGATAAAAAAGGTACTATAAGAATAGAAGACAATCAAAAAAACATAACGGAAGTCAAAGCAGGTGAAAAGACAATATTTACCTCCCTTGGCAGCCCCATAAGGGAAGAAAGCATAATAGTGGGGCAGCCGGTTAAAGCCCTTCATAAAAACGGTATCCTAACCCATTTCGATATAATGGAACCGGTAGACTATTATGATGATGTGGAATACATCGACGGAATAATAAAATACATAGATGATATAGGCAAAGTTATTAAATTTGAAGATTATGACGGCAATCTGCGGACTTATGGGCTTGATGACAGGACAATCGTCACTATAAACGATTACTATGAAACAATAGACAAGCTTCATACGGAACAAGATGCTGTTTTTGAAATAAACGGTAGGGTTGTAAAAAACATAAAAGCATTTACAGCCTATGCCCCCGAAGCGCCAAAGGAATACAAAACTGTCCTCAGAGTAAGAGAAGTTGACGGTAATGATATAATACTGACCCGCCCTGAAGACAGACAAAACCCAATGAAATTCAAAACCGATACCCGAACATCACTAACCTATTTAGGCTACCCTATAAAGATTCATAATATAAAAGTAGGGGACTTGGTAAAGATAAATTCCGATAAAGATCACAGGGCAGAAAGCATTGAACTCATGGCCAAACGACAAAAAGTAGAGAAAATCTATAAGGCAAAGATATTAGATACACTTCCTACAGAATACAGACTTGCCCTGAGCGATGTTAAGTCCTATAAATACCCTGATTGGGAAAGAGTAAACAGCGAAAAAACATTTCCTCTAAAAAGGGATACGGAAATATACAAAGATGGCATGACCTTGCAGCTTGCTGATTTGAGCAAGCAAAAAGGCATAGAAGCATATATTGCCACCGTAAATGATTTTGGCACGGAGACTATCGCCAAGATTACTCTAAAGAGCGTCAGCGAAGACTCCGTATACAGCGGTTCCATAGGTACCGAATGGACTACCAATACCATAAAACTGTCCGGCGGGGAAAAACTTGCCTTTGACGAAGGCACTATTATAATAAAAGACAGAAGACTGTTGGATATTTCCGACCTCACATATAATAAGGAAGCTTTTTTAGTTAAGAATAAGCTTCCCGGAGGGCAAAACTTCGCCGCCATCATATCTTTGGAAAATGCAAACGGTTTTGACTATAGAAATGTTGTAAAAGGCTATATACATGATATGGGTGAGGATAATTTTTCCTTGGAATCCATCGCATACCTTATAAATAACGACTGGGATTATTATTATGATGATGAGGTCTATTATTACGTAAGCAAAGATACCAAGATATTGGACAACGTAGTAGAAAAAAGCTATATAACGAGAGATACATTCCTTGCAAGCAGATATTGGGAGAAAAAAGATAAAGAAAACGTCTTTGCTCCCCCAAATTATAACGCATATACCATTCATGACCCGGAACAATACTCCGGCGATAAAGGACCTCACTATGAAAAGTGTAAGCTCAAAAGTCAGCATATGCTGGCCTATGCAATGATAAACGAAGATGGAGAGGCAATAGCCATCAATATATATAAAAGAGATCCCAATCTGGGAAAAGAGAATATAAACTTTACTGAAACCTATATATCAGGAGAAGTAGAATCAATAAATGAAGTATTTACTCAACTTAAACTTGCTGATATAAAGAAATTCAGTAATTTCGACAGCGAATGGAAACCAAGCAGCACCAAAGAAACTATAAATACTAGCAATGCAATGATAATCAAAAACGATAGAGTAGTAAGCCTAGGCGACTTGACTTTAGGTGATAAGATTTATGCCATAGTAGATAGTCAAGCCAAGGGCATAATGATATTTGTGGAATAACTATCCACCTGTCATCCTGAGGCTCCTCCTACACCTGTCATCCTGAGGAACTCTCCCTATACTGTCATCCTGAGGAGCATAGCGACGAAGGATCTTGGACCCCAAAGAAATGACCCCAGTGGCGTAGGGGCGGCCTGTGACCGCCTATGGTTAAAACCCGTACTTTCAAAAAAGGAGGAACCCTTAATGAAAAAAACAATACTGCTGATACTCATAATAGCAACCCTGGCAACAACATCAATAATCCATGCCGATATAATCGAACCCGGCATAGAAAATGAATTTGAATATAAAGAAATAACCTTTCTTTCAGGAAAACCTGTAGAACTATTGGGAAAAGTAAAAATAACACAATCCGGTAAGGGTGATTCCCAAAAGATAACCTATGATTATAACCTTATAGGAGAAAACAACTCTCGTCTTACCAGAAAGGTTGTATATAACACGGAAGCACAAAAAGATACGGAATTAAAACAGACACTTACATCTACAATATTTGATCCAAGTGCAAAAATCAATGAAACCATAACTGTTGACGGGAAAAATTATATTCTCCAAGATTATATATTTAACAAATCATCAACCACTCAAGACAAGAGCATAATAAAATATACCGGTGGTACTTGGAATGGCAAAAAGGTGTATAATGAAGGCGGTAATAAAGTTATCATTAATATATACGGTGAGACCTATAAATATGATAATGAATGGAGTACCGTAGAAACAGCCCTCATAAGACACCTTATAACATATGAATTTACTCAAGCACAACCTGCAACAGTCCAACAAAGCACCGGTTCAGTGAGCTTTGGAGTTACAAACATAAGAGAAAAAGAAATAATATCTCAACAAAGCGTACCAAACCAAATCAGCTTTAGAGAAAGCTATATAATCAGTGAGAAAGAAGAAAATACTCTCACATATAATTATGATATGCCGGTAATAACAACTGCAAGGACAACGAAAAGGAATACAGGAGAAGGAAGCCTCAAACTCACTACAATGCCAAAACTATTTCCCTTACCTATACCGGGATACACTGACATAACCGGATATTGGGCGGAAAAGGATATAAACAGGCTGTTCAGCTTAGGTGTAATGGCGGGTGACACCAGATATTTCAATCCCAGAACACCGATAAACAGGGCTGAATTTGCAAGAGCCTTGGTAAAAGCCTGCGGTTTGGAACCGGAAATGGAAACAAAGAAACCCAAATCCAGAAAAGAAGTCCAAGAAGATATAATATTTCTTGACGTAGATCCGGAAAACCCCTATTATCCCTATATAAAAAGGGCTGTAGAGCTGGATATTATGAAAGGCACCGAATACAATACCTTTAGCCCCGAAGAACTGCTTACAAAAGCACAAGCTGTAACGATAATTATCAGGGCATTGGGATTAGAAGATATATCAACATTTAACCTGGGCAAGACTTTTGCCGATGAAATGGAGATACCGGACTGGGCAAGAAAATCAATATATGTAGCGGAAGATTTGAAAATGATTGATACTAATGGGGAAAAAATGATAGAACCAAATAAACAACTAACCCGCGGTGAAGCCGCTAATTTAATAAATCGCCTTATCACCTATTTGCAAAAAGAAATCAAAACCGATTACCGAGAAAGAGTCGTGAACTTTTAAAAATCCTGTCGCGATAGTCCACGGACTTGCTATTGTCTATAATATTTAACTATGATACTATACTAAAAGAAGGTAGTCGGATAAAGCAGTGTGCGGTTTCCATCTCACTTCTTAAAAGGAAGGAGGTGGTTGCTGATGGATACATATCAAGCAATATCATTAATGATAGGGTTTG
>JALNWH010000077.1 GCA_023230985.1 Bacillota bacterium | reverse complement strand
TACAAACCTCCTGTTAGTTTTTTCTGCAAATTAAATTTTACAGGTATTTTTGTATGTTGGGAAGGGGTTTTCCCCTTCTTTTTATTTTTTGTTGTTTTGCCAATTAAAATTATACTCTAACAATACTTTTATAAGCAAATTTAAACGATTTTATAATAATTTTTCCATTAATAAGTGAAATAAAAATGGCTATCAATCAGAACATCGCTTTAATATGTCATTCTTGTACGTTAAATTGCTTGACGTGTATTATTTTCAGTGCTAATATGTATGAAAATAAAAACAAATATAAAATAATTAAACTAATTATTGAAATAAATAATATGGATTGGAGAGATTGATATGAAGAAATATAACGTCGCAGTTGTAGGAGCAACAGGTATGGTAGGAAGGACAATGCTTAAAATACTTCAAGAGAGGGATTTTTCTATAGATAAACTATATTTATATTCCTCTTCCAGATCTGCAGGAACCTCTATAGAATTTAATAATAAAAAAGTTACAGTAGAAGAATTAACTGAAAACTCATTTTCAAAAGAAATTGATATCGCTTTCTTTTCTGCCGGATCTTCGACAAGTTTAAAATATGCGCAAATAGCTTCTGCTAATGGAATAGTTGTCATTGATAATAGTAGTGCTTTTAGGATGGATAAAGATATCCCACTTGTAGTACCTGAAGTGAATGCACACGATATAACAAATCATAAAGGTATAATCTCAAATCCTAATTGTTCTACAATACAAGCTCTTGTGGTTTTAAAGCCTTTACATGATAAATACAAAATAAAAAGGATAGTATTTTCCACATACCAAGCTGTTTCGGGATCAGGAGTAAATGGTATTCAAGATTTAGAAAGAGGTTTATTAGGAGAACCAAACACGTTCTATCCTCACCAAATAGCAAATAATTGTCTGCCTCATATTGATAGCTTTGAGGAAAATGGATATACAAAAGAAGAACTAAAAATGATTAATGAAACTAAAAAAATATTACATGATGATGACTTAAGGATTACTGCAACAACGGTAAGAGTACCTGTTTATTATAGTCACTCAGAATCAATCAATATAGAGTTTGAAAATGAATTTGAAATTAATGAATTAAAAAAGGTATTAGAAGAAGCACCGGGTATTATTGTTTTGGATAACCCAAAAGAAAATCTATATCCGCTGCCAACTGAAGTAGCAGGTAAAGATGAAGTCTTTGTAGGCAGAATAAGAAAAGACTATTCCGTTGATTGTGGAATCAACCTATGGGTTGTCGCAGATAACATTAGAAAAGGCGCAGCGACAAATGCTGTCCAAATAGCGGAAGAAGTTATAAGAAATTTATAAATATTGATTTTAATCGTTTTTTTTAATATTATAACTAAGATTTCATTTCAGGATGTGAATTGAATGCCTATTATTGTACAAAAATATGGTGGCTCATCACTAGAAACTATTGACAAAATAATAGATATTGCTAAAAGAATAGCTAAAAAAAAGTCTGATAATTACAAATTAGTAGTTGTTTTATCGGCTATGGGAAAGACAACAGACTATCTCATGGATATGGCTTTTAAAATAAGTAAAAACCCTAGCAAAAGAGAACTTGCAGTATTGATGTCAACGGGAGAACAAGTCTCAATAGCTTTACTTTCAATTGCGTTAAACAGTATGGGGGTTTCAGCTGTTTCTTATACAGGCTCACAGCTAAATATTGTTACTGAAGGATTTCATACCGCTTCTAGGATAGCAGATATAAACGAAAGTATTATTTTAAATGAAATTAATAAAAATAATGTTGTCATAGTTGCGGGGTTTCAAGGAGTAAACAAAAATAATGAAATTACTATATTAGGCCGAGGCGGTTCTGATACCACTGCGGTTGCTCTTGCAGCCAAACTTGGATGCAAATGTGAGATCTTTACTGATGTTGACGGTGTTTATACAATTGATCCTAAATTGCATCCATCAGCTAAGAAACTATCAACAATCAGTTACGAGGAAATGATTGAACTAGCTAGTTCCGGAGCCGGAGTTTTAAATGTAAGATCTATTGAACTAGCTGAAAAATATAATATTCCCTTGCTTATAGCTTTAAATTCAGGATATATTGAAGGAACAATGATAAAGGAGTTGGATAGCACTATGGAAAAGTCATCCATAACCGGCCTTGCTGTAGATAATCAACAAGCTATGATTACTCTTAACGGCGTGCCCCATGATATAAAAATTATATCTGATATTTTTGGACAAATCGCTAAACATGACATTAATATTGATATGATTAGCCAAACAACACCTATTAACAAGCTTGTTAATATATCGTTTACCATACCAAAGCTAGATTTAATGACAACAATGAAAATTATGGAAAACTATAAAAACAATATATTTACATTTAGTTATGAGACTTTTGATAATATATCAAAGCTATCTGTTGTTGGCATAGGCATGAAAAGCCAGCCAGGAGTAGCTGCAAAAATGTTTGAAATACTAGCTGAAAATGATATTTCAGTGCATATAATAACCACTTCAGAAATAAAGATTTCTTATGTAATTAATCCTGATAAACAGCAAACTGCTATTGAGGCAATTGCAAAAGAATTCAACTTATAATCATAAAGAGGCGTTTACCTATTCTATACGCCTCTCTTGGTAAATCCCTTTCCTAGCACTTCTGCAGTATCATTTACAGTCATGAACGCATTTGGATCTGTTTCAACAACTATTTGTTTTAGTTTTGCTAATTGATTTAATGTAACTATACAATAAATCACTCTTTTTTTATGACCTGAAAAGGCACCTTGTCCTTCAAGATAAGTTACTCCTCTATGAAGACGACTTATTATTTCTTTTCCCATTTCTTCTTCATTATCTGTAATAATCATAACTTGTTTTCTAATATCAAAACCTTCTTGCACTTTGTCTAGAACCTTTGAAGAAACATACATTGAAATCAAAGTATACATAGCCGGCTTTAACCCATAAATCAATGATGAAGTAGTAACTATGGCAAAATTTATTGCCATAGAAGTGCTACCAATATTTATTGAAAAGTATCTTTTTATAATAACAGATATAATATCAATTCCTCCTAAAGAAGCTCTATTCCTTAAAACTATACCAATGCCTACCCCGTTTAGAAGACCTCCAAAAATACCGGAAAGCATTATATCATCAACCAGCATTTTATATTTTAATACAGAAAATAAATCAATGCTTATCGAAAATGAAACTGTTCCGATAATGCTAAGCACAATGAACTCTTTATCAACATATTTGTAACCTAATAAAAAAACGGGGATATTTAGTATTAATATCAAAAACCCGGGTTTTATGCCTGTAACATAATTTATTATAAGTGCAATACCGCTTAATCCGCCGCTAAGTAGCCTATGAGGAATTATGAATACATTATACGCAATTCCACATATCAATCCACCTAAAAAAATAGTCACAACCATAATAAAATATTTAAAAAAATTATTGTTTAATTTATTTTTTAAAAGCAACATACCTTGACCCCCGTAAAAAGAATACTTATCAGTTAAAACATCTATAACAATTATATAGGTATTTAAACTTTATAACAATAAAATTCAAAATAATAAAAAGGCTACAATTAAAACAATGTTACTGTTCATACCTTAACTATTTCTGATAAGCAGCTTATTATATTTTCTACGATTGCCGAGTTCCAAGACAAATAACCTGTAAGCTTGTTACGGGTTGCGTCAAAATTCGCTTCGCTCAAACAGTTGACGCAACTAATCCTCCACTTCGCTAACAGGTTCTAAGCCTTTTCACAACGCAATCTAAATTAAATATTAATAATCTACAATAAAAATATATACAATGTTTGAACTATAACAAAATAATAACGAGAGCCTTTATAATTATAATTTTTTTATTCTTCCTATTTACAATTATCCTGCTTATTTTCAGAAGTATCTACTACTTCCATCTTTGATATGGAAATCTCATAAGCCGTCCTTGTGATTGTTTCTTCATCAGATATTTTCTTTTGATATTCCCTGCTTTGTATTCTGCCCCACACCCTAATCCTATCTCCAACTTTCAATTTTTCGGAATATCTTGCATTTCTACCCCAAGCAATACTTGGAATATAATCTGACTTATTATATGGTCTATTTACAGCTATAAGCATATCAGTAATTTCACGTCCAAATGGTGTAGTTCTATATATAGGTCTTTTGCAAATATAACCATCTAAAAAAATCTGATTAGGATTTTTTATGTTTTCTTCCGATTGCGTAATATTTCGAGCAAATATCGTTAGAATCAATCTATTGCTTCCGTCTAAATATTTATTATACGATCTTAACTGCCCTTCAATAAACATTTTTGTACCCTTTTCAATATCGATTCCTAAGATTAGCCTTTCGGATATAGTAACAGGCAAGACATCAGATATCTCGCTTAACCTAGGTACAACTAATTTTGTATTATAGAACTTTTCGCCATACATTTCATGACTAAATATTGGATTTTCCTTTATAATTCCATGTACTGTAACTACATTATTTGATATCACATTATCAATCATTTACAACCCCCATCCTTTCCTGTTCTTGTGTACTTTGGGCTTAATCTACACTATAAGTATTCATTAGAAAAGGATTATATGATTACTTTTTTTATCAAGATTTTATGCTAATCTTGGTAAAAAATAATAAAGTAACCAAAATAATTTATATAAAATACTAATTTAATGAATCCAATTTCAACTCAAATGTTTCATTTGTTTTTAAGTAATAATTCAATAATTATTTCCGGCCGGATTAATTCTCTTCCCCCTAATACTAATAAAACATCTTTTTCCTTTACATCGTTTATAAAATAAGTGATGGCATTTACCAATTCGTTAAAGTAACTAATATGAATATTAAGTTCATTTTTTAATGATTCAAACCTCTTATAATTTTTCTTTTCACTTTCATTTTTCACAAAAGTAATAATAAAAATTTCTTTAATATTAACACTTATTGCTACTTCACGAATAAAATCGGTTATTATCAATTCACTTTTTTCATCATTTATTATAGCATTTGATAATAAAAGATATATTTTTTTATAATCAACATATTGCAGTACTTCAAAAACTTCTTTAAAATCTAAATAGGATGTACAGTAATTATCTATTAATGTAAAGTTTTCATATTCTTTTATAAGAAAATCCCTATTTAATCCGTTATAATCCAACAATGATTCTTTAATGGTTTTCATATCAATATCATAGTAAAGGGCACATGAAATTGCTGCCAAAGCAGCGTATATTCTATTTATACCAAGCCCCTTTATTGTAAGCGGCACTTCAAAAGGTTCAATTTTTTTCCCTGTTTTACTGTAAAATGTTCTTTGCAAGCAATAATTAAAGGCGGTTTTTTCTCCATAGTCTATACTTGTTGCAGTAACAGCTGCTTTTTTATTTAAACCATAAGTTATTATTAGACTATCAGATCTACCATTAATAATCGTTAATGCATACGGTTTATCATTATTTATTATTATTGGTTTATTAGATTCCTCATTGCTTATATCAGACATATTTAAATACATACAATCTTCTATAATAATACATTCTATATTTTTGGATATCACCGGTTCTATAAGTTGATAGCTGGAATCTGATGGAAGAGGTATTTTATCAATATTTTGCAATATACGGCTTAACACATAATAAAAAAAATCCTCAATATTTAAATTATTTATCATCGGCGCTAAACTCGCTAAAGTATTATATAATCCTTTTTTATGCATTTTCCGATAATATTTATTTTTAAAAATAAAATCCAAAATACTTGCAATTGTATTACTCCTATTACCTCCAAATATGGTGATAAAGCCAGCTTTATCCAAAGGGTTATTATATATTGTATTTAATAGTTTTAAGTAAGTTCTACTAGCATTTTCTACTTTAATTATCGGTAAAGAAGTATTTAATACCTCTTTGCTTGTTATTATCAATTCTGCCCCTTTGTCGTATGCATAATTGAGATCACGCTCATTGCTTGAATACATATCAATGTAAATCGAACCGGGTTTTATACCGTCAATGTCTGAAGTAATCTTTTTTGAATTTAAAATAGAGAATAAGGTTTTCAACATTTTATCAGCCTCAACATATATTATACTTATATATATTTAGCTGATAGATTATTTTTATGTATCTCATGGTTTAAATCTTTAACACCATTATAACATTTAAATCCTTAATATCATATATTATACCAGTAAATAAAAAAAAAGGATTATTAATCTCGCTTAAAATTTAACAATCCTTTTTCTTATTACTTCTACTTTTAAAATTTTTTTCTAATTCCTCTATACCGTCTCCCGTGTCCTCAATTGCTTTTGAAATAATCAACACCTTTTCAATAACACCTGATACAAACAAAACTTTTCGTAATCTTTTTAAAAAACAATGCCAGTTCAAAACAATTCTTCCCTTCAAATATTTCTCAATATATTATATTGGGAAAACCTTATTGAGTTTACATATTATTTTTGTTCTTCTTTTTTTGTTTTCCGGTATGATCAATGTAATAATTTTCTTTATATATTAGTTCTGATATAGGCACTATTTCATATTCTAATTGTTGCAATCTGCTAAGTATAACCGGAAGAGCCTTTGTTGTATATGTAGCATTGTTATGAAATAAAACAATTGAACCATTACTTACCCTGCTTAAAACTCTTTCTACCATTACATCTGCTCCGTAATCCTTATAATCCAAGCTGTCTACGTCCCACTGAATTACATAGTACCCTAAACTATTAGCAGTTTTCATAAGCCTATTATTGTAATCACCAAAAGGCGGGCGAAATAAATTAACTCTTTTCCCTGTTATTTTTTCAATCTTATTTGATGTAATGGTCAATTCCTCTTTTATTTTTGTCTCATTTAACTGCGACATATTTGGATGACTAGCCGAATGATTACCTATTTCGTGTCCATACTCATCTATCTTTTTTACCATATCAGGGTATTTATCTATCCAAAATGCTACAAGAAAAAATGTGGTCTTAACATTATATCTTTCTAATATTTCTAAAAGTTCTAAAGTATAATCTGATCCCCAGGCAGCATCAAAACTAATTGCTATTCTCTTTTCTTCAGTATCTACACAATAAATTGGAATAATTCTTTCCTCTTTCTTAAAAACACTTAATACTTTTGATTTTATTGTTATTGTGTAAGCCATTGATGAAAAAATCAATGAAAATAAAAGCAGAAATAAACCTACTTGTCTTTTCCTTAAAAAAAATATTTTTATACCTATCACCCTTTAATTTTTTTAAAAAGAATGTTGCTTTCACTGCTAATAAAATCCTCTTATCTTTAAATTTATTACTATTTTTTTATATGTATGCCTCTAAATTAAAAACTTCATAAAAAAGTCCACATTATATAATGTGGACTTTAAAATATTTATTCTATGTTTAAATAATTCTTTAATCTGCGCTTTTATCCGGAAGATAAGTTATTAGATTTTTTTCTCCTATGCTATCCATATTAAAGTTAGGTAATTCACTTTCGGGAATTGTAACGGTATCCTTATTTCCATCGCTTATATACCTTTTTTCAGGGTTTTTCTTGAAATACTCAATATAATCATACATCCCCGTACCGTTAACCAAAATTTCACTCCCCCGCACTCTCGGCAATCTTTCCGAATCGAATTTTATATGATTAGGAGCAAATGCGGGATTGCTACCAACTTTTAAAACAGCTTTGTTATTATAAGAAAAGCCATTATATTCACCTTTAATCACATATTTGTAATTATTCCCCTTTGGAGCTGCGCCATAAGGAAGTGCCAATGTCTGTACTGTATAACCACTTAAAATATCATAAGTTTTTTGCGCATTCTTTGCTAATGACTCTTGTACTTTATCAATTGATATTTTACCTAAATTTTCATGATTATAACCATGATTACCTATTTCATATCCATTTTCAATCAAAAATTTAAATTTATCGTATATAAAATCACTTTGCCTAAATGGTACCGGATAGTATACAAAAAATGAAGCTCCTTTACCAAAGTCAGGGTGGTTTTTACAAAATTCTTCTAAAATGCCTACAGCACAATCGGGATCAATAACTTTTACACCATTTTCATCAACATAATTAAATTGGTTTTGCAAACCGTCATCAAAAGTCAATACAACAGGTGTAAAGCCGGCCTCGGTGCTAATATTATTATTAACATAGTCACTCAAATTCAATAGCCTATATCCATTATCATATAAAGATTTTAAATCTTTTTTGAAATTATCAATAGTTCTAACCCATTCTGATTCCTCTTTGCTGATACCATGGTACATTATTATCATTATCTGCCCGTTCTCATTGGGTTTTATATCATACAAATCTATTTCTTCTTTTTCCGCATTTTCTATTTCTTCATCATTCAATTCTTTTATACCACTTTCTTCCTCATCTTCTTCTATAAGAACTTCTTCGATGCTGCCAGTGTTGTTTCCATTACAACCGGTAATAGTAGCTATTAAAAATATTAATATTAGAATAAATAATGCCTTTTTCATTTTGTCCTCCTATTTTATTACTTTTCATGTTAAGCTACGAAAAATGCGGAAAATTAATTTTCTGCATTTTGCCATATAATAATTTTATATTTTTATTTAACTTAAAAAACTACTTGTCTCATTATATCATTATTATTTCCTTCAATCGACAAAAATCGAGTGGTTTTATTAAAGTTTGAAATTGTAGAATATGACATTAAAACCAGTAATAACAAAATGTAATAAAATAATTTTTATAGAAACATGTTCTAGGATAATAACTTTTGAAAAGGGAAAATTAAAAAAAAGAAAAGGAGATGAAACTATGGCAGCAGGAAGTGGAAAATATAACAAAGGTTTAACAATACCCGAGGCGCACAAAGCAATGGATAATATGAAATATGAAATTGCTGCGGAATTTAATCTCCCTGTACAACAAGGTTCTGAAGATTATTGGGGCAATCTTTCTGCGAGAGATTGCGGAAGAGTTGGCGGAGAAATAACAAAAAGATTGGTAGCTATGGCACAAAACCAAATAATAAATAAATAGGACTAAGAAGCAAGAAGCACAGAGGGACAGTTCTTTTGAGTTATGAATTACAACTCAAAAGAACCGTCCCTCTGTGCTTTTGCAGCTCTAACGAGTAAACATTTTTCGAGATAAACCATCCAAAGATGTAGTAAGATATGATATAATAATAGTGATGTAACTATTGATACTACTATATCTAAGGAGGTTTTAATAAGACTTATG
>JALNWH010000076.1 GCA_023230985.1 Bacillota bacterium | reverse complement strand
CCATATACTTTTTATAATGAAATCATCCTCCGGCAGACTTACTTCTTCATCAATAAGTTTAATATCCTCCCAGCTGCCTATAGATTTATTTGTACGTCCTTTGTCAACGCCTATTACTATAATATCCCTATATAGGGGATAAAAATAATAATCCGCACCTGATTCAATCAAAGGCAAGGCAGTTATATCATAAGTGAGGATTGCATCAACACCTGATATAAATTCCATCAGATGAAAATCCTTTATAGTTTTTATTTTATAATTTTCTAATGCTGTTTCCATGTGTTTTATCATTGTTTTCGGAGTATATTCAAACACTAAAATATCCTTTTCATTTGTATCAGCTGCTGCACTAATAAAAAGGAAAAATAGCAATATAAAAAATATTAAAAGTTTTTTCTTCAATATAAACACATCTCCCGGACTGAAGAAATAAAGCCTTTTTCTTAATATATTATATCATGAATTTCATCATGAATTTCGAAGAATTTCCATGATATAACCCGGCATGTGTGTTTTTTACAGCTCAAAAGAACCGTCCCTTTGAGCTATTCTCCGGGTTGAAAATTAAATTTGAATTAATACCCTGATTTTGATAATATTAAACTATGACTTTAAGAAAATATAAATTTTGTGTATAAGTTTGTGTATAACTCATGTTTATTGTTAATAACTTCTGCTGTTAAGGCAGTTATCCTCATATTAACAAGCCATCTTTTATAAATTTTTGTTAATATTTTTTTCAACAATATGTGGACAACTATTTCTAATAAAATTTAATATAAAACTAAAAAAGGAGGACAAAAATGAACTCTCAATGTGATGAAATATGGAATGAAACCCTTGAGTTAATTAAAGTAGAGTTAACTGAAATAAGTTTTAATACATGGCTAAAGTCTATCAAACCAATATCTATAGTAGATGATAAAGTCCTTTTTTATGTCCCGGAGGAGTTTACCAAAGGCATAATAGAAACCAGGTATTCAACTTTAATAAAATATGCACTAAAAAAAGTTACCAACAAAGAATACCTAATCAAATTTACTATGGACGAATATGTACTCTATGGTGACGAAAAACCGGATGATGAAAGAGAAGGCAATAGTAATTATTCTTTAAATTCACGATATACTTTTAATACTTTTGTTATAGGTAACAGCAATAGATTAGCCCACGCAGCTTCCGTTGCCGTATCCGAATCTCCTGCAAAAGCATATAATCCCTTATTTATCTATGGCGGAGTAGGATTGGGAAAGACTCATCTGATGCATGCGGTAGGCCATTACATATTGGATCAAAACAGAAATTCAAAGGTAGTTTATGTTACATCGGAAACCTTTACTAATGAATTGATTAATTCCATTAGAGATGATAAAAATATAGAATTCAGGAGTAAATACAGAAATGTAGATGTTTTATTAATAGATGATATTCAGTTTATAGCAGGTAAAGAAAGAACCCAAGAAGAGTTTTTCCATACCTTTAATACCTTATATGAAGCGGATAAGCAAATTGTTATATCAAGCGACAGACAGCCGCGGGAAATATTAACATTGGAAGACAGGCTAAGATCACGATTTGAATGGGGTCTTATTGCAGATATTCAGCCCCCTGATTTGGAGACAAGGATAGCCATATTAAAGAAAAAAGCCAATTTAGAAAATTTGACTGTACCGGATGATGTTCTATCTTATATAGCAAATAATATCCAGTCAAATATCAGAGAATTGGAAGGTGCTTTAAATAAAGTAATAGCATACTCTACTTTATATAATTTGGAGATAGATGAAGAAATGGCTGTTGAGGCATTAAAAGATATTTTATCCGGCAAAAAAGCAAAAATAATTACTGCAGATTTAATAAAAGAAAATGTAGGTGATTATTTTGATATGAAAATAGAAGATTTTGTTGCAAAGAAGAGGACAAGGGCAATAGTATATCCCAGACAAATAGCAATGTATTTGTGCAGGGAGATGACGGATTTGTCCTTGCCTCAAATAGGAAATGAATTTGGCCGAGATCATACTACTATCATGCATGCCCATGATAAAATATCCAAAGAATTACAATCCGATTCACAAGTAAAAATACTCATAGAAGAATTAATGAAAAAAATAGAAACTATATAAATCTGCACAAGTTTGTTAATATAATGCTGATAAAATGTTAATAAAATTTTATATAAATTTTTGTTTTATTAAAATAAACAGTTTATTAATAGAATAAAACACAAGATATTAACATGGAAAACTTATATTTATCAAGGTTCTTTATTATTTTTTAACAAATTAACAAGTACTATTACTATTACTAGATAATACTATACTATTATTTATAATAAATAAAAAATTGGAGGTTATGCACAGTGAGAATTATAACAAATAAAAATATACTGATGAACAGCATCAATATTGTACAAAAAGCGGTTCCCTCAAAAACAACTCTTCCAATATTAGAAGGCATACTCTTTACTGCCGGATCAGGAAAATTAGTGCTTACATCTACAGATTTGGAACTAGGTATAGAAACCGCAATAGATGTGGATGTTATTGAGGCAGGCAGTTTGGTAATGGCATCCAATACAATAGGAGATATAGTCAGAAAATTACCGGATTCCGATGTTGAAATAGTAAAAAAAGAAAATTTTATAGTGGTAAAATGTGAAGGCTCTGAGTTTGAAATATTGGGATTGTCTAAAGAAGAATTCCCCGAGCTGCCGTCAATAGATAAAGATAATGAATTGACAATACCTGCACCGACTCTCAAAGAAATGATAAGGCAGACAATTTTTGCAGTTTCCAATGATGAGATCAGGCCTATATTGACGGGTGCCCTATTGGAGATAACAGGTGAAAAAATGACAATGGTGGCATTAGATGGATATAGAATGGCTGTAAAGACAAGCAATATATTAAATAATAAGAGTATAAAAGCTGTAATACCGGGTAAGACACTTTCTGAATTAGGAAAGATCCTTGATGATACTGAGGGCACGGTAAATATTTTTATATCAAAGAATCAAATACTTTTTAATACCGGAGATACTGTAATTACATCAAGGCTATTGGAAGGAGAATTTATTGATTATCAGCAGCTTATCCCCGGTGAATACAAGATTAAAGTAAAAGCCAAAAGAACAGAGTTTTTAAATGCTTGTGACAGAGCAGCTTTATTTGCAAGGGAATCCAATAGCAATATAAGATTTGAAATATTTGATGATATTATGAATATCAGATCAAATTCAGAAAAAGGCAATGTCCATGAAGAATTAAATATAATAAAGGATGGGGATGATTTGGAAATTGCATTTAATCCCAGATTCTTTATAGAAGCCTTAAAGGTCATAAATAGTGAAGAAATAGAAGCAGAGTTTACAACCGGTGTCAGTCCCAGTATAATCAGACCTGTTGGAGATACAGACTTTCTATATTTAGTGCTGCCTGTTAGAAGAAGATAAATATTTAAAAGATAGGTGAATATTTTGGAAGAAGTTGAAATATCTACGGAATATGTTAAACTGGACCAATTTCTAAAATACCAAGGAATAGCAAGTACCGGCGGGGAAGCAAAAATCCTCATAAGCGAAGGCAAAATAAAGGTTAACGGTGAAATAGAGTATTCCAGAGGAAGAAAGCTGAAACCTTCGGATATTGTATATTATAAAAACAATAAGTTTAAAATAGTATAGTCGGCGGGAGTGCTTTTATTGAATATAGAATTTATATATTTAAAAAACTTTAGAAATTATGAGGAGCTGTCAATAAAGCTTAACCCGGGTATTAATATTATATTTGGAGAAAATGCGCAAGGTAAAACAAATATATTGGAATCCATATATCTTCTTTCCATGGGAAAATCCTATAGAACCCAAAAATATAACGAAATGATAAAATGGGATAAAGAAAAGTGTAAGGTATATATAGAATATAATAAAAAGGATATAGAAGGAAATATTGAATTTTTTATTGCAAAAAATAAGAAAAAGCAGATAAAAATAAATGGTGTAAACGTAGAAAAGGTAAGCGACATACTAGGTAGAATAAACACTGTTATGTTTTCACCGGAGCATATTAAAATAATAAAGGAAGGCCCTGTAGAGAGAAGAAGGTTCATTGATGCCATACTATCTCAAGTAAAGCCAAGTTACTATTATAATCTTATTCAATATTTAAAAGTTTTGGGGCAGAGAAATGTTTTATTATCTGATGAAAAAAGAAAAAATGAACTGGGAAAAACTTTGGATATATGGGATAATCAATTGATAGAATATGGATCTAAAGTAATAAAAGAAAGATACATTTTTATTAATAATATTAGTAAAACTGCTAGCTCCATAAATGATAAACTGTCCGGCGGCAAGGAAAATCTGGTATTAAAATATAAACCATCCGTTAATATTCATGATTATTCATCGGATAATATAAAGAAGTCTTATGAATCAATAATTACAAAAGGACGAGCTAAGGATATAAAAAGAGGGATTACCAATTGGGGACCTCATAGAGACGAATTGATTTTTAGTATAGGGGAAAAAGAATTAAGAAATTTCGGTTCTCAAGGACAGCAAAGATCTGCACTGTTATCACTTAAGCTTGCGGAGACTATTTTTATTAAAGATGAAACAGGCACAACGCCTGTTTTGCTGTTAGATGACGTTTTTTCAGAATTGGATAATGCCAGAAGAGGATATTTACTGGAATATATAAAGGATATTCAAGTGATTTTAACCTGTACTGATTTAAATAATATGATACTGAAAAATATAAAAAATCCTTCATTATTCCATGTAAAAAACGCAGTAGTCAGCAGAGTTTTCAATGAGTAAAAAGAACCACTATAAATATTAGCAATCATGTAAATAATATACAATAAGATAAATAAATATAATTATTTTTATAATGTGATAAAATTAAAAGTGTAGTTATTTATGGAATCAGGTTTATGATAGGGAGGGTAAAGATGTTTATTCACCTTGGCGAAGATGTGGTTATACCGTTAAAAGATGTAATTAGTATAATGAATTTAGAGACTAGCAGTTATTCAAAAAAAACAAAAGAGTTTTTAAAGATAGCGGAAGATGAGGGTTTTTTAAATAAGATAACTGATAAAGAGCCAAAATCCTTTATTTTTACAATAAAAGATAATCAGACAATTATATATTTATCTCCTATCTCTTCAGTTACTTTGCAAAAAAGATCAGGATTTATAGATAAAAATCTTACATTTTAAACAAAAGGAAGTGTTATGTTGGAAAAAAAGATAACAAGCCAATCTTATGAGGCTGAACAGATACAAGTGCTAGAAGGATTAGAAGCAGTTAGGAAGAGGCCGGGAATGTATATTGGCAGTACCGGTTCAAGGGGATTACATCATCTGGTATGGGAAGTGGTTGATAATAGTATAGACGAGGCTTTGGTAGGAGCATGTAAAAATATAGAGGTAGTTATCAATGAGGATAATTCTATAACAGTATCCGATGATGGAAGAGGCTTTCCTGTCGGTATGCATCCTAAATTAAAAAAACCTGCTGTAGAAGTCGCTTTAACTGTATTGCATGCGGGAAGTAAATTTGGAGGCGGAGGCTACAAGGTTTCCGGAGGTCTTCATGGTGTAGGCGTTTCAGTGGTAAATGCATTATCCGAGAGGCTTGAGGTGGAAGTAAAAAGAGATGGGAAAATATATTATCAAAAATATGAAAGAGGAACGGCAATAACTGAACTTAAAGTTATTGGTGAAACAAAAACAACAGGTACCAAAATTTCTTTTAAACCGGATACCAAATTATTTGATGAGTTAGTTTATAATTTTGAGACGCTGGAGATTAGAATTAGAGAGTTGGCATTTTTAAATAAAGGCATAAAACTGGTTTTAAAGGATAAAAGAAATGATATAGAAAAAGCCTTTCAATATGAGGGAGGTATAGTTTCTTTTGTTGAATATTTAAATAAGAATAAAGATGTACTTCATCCTAAACCTTTGTATGTTCATGCCGGTAAAGATGACGTAATAGTTGAAGTGGCGCTGCAATATAGCGGAAGTTTTAATGAAAACGTATATAGTTTTTGTAACAATATAAACACAATAGAAGGAGGAACACATACCACAGGGTTTAGAAATGCTGTGACAAAAGCGATTAATGATTATTCGAGGAAATATAAATTTATAAAAGAAAATGAATCAAATCTGCAAGGTGAGGATGCAAGAGAGGGACTTACAGCTGTTTTAAATATTAAGGTAATAGACCCTCAATTTGAAGGCCAGACTAAAACGAAGCTGGGGAATCCGGAGATAAGAAGTATTGTTGAGGGAATTCTCTATGATTCCTTGGAGGCATATTTTGAAGAGAATCCGCAAATTGCAAAAATAATAATAGAAAAAGCCTTGACAGCATCAAGAGCCAGGGAAGCGGCAAGAAAGGCCAGAGAGCTTACAAGGAGAAAGTCCGCATTGGAAAGCACCATGCTCCCCGGGAAGCTTGCGGATTGTTCTGAAAAGGATCCTTTTTTATGTGAAATCTATATTGTAGAGGGAGATTCTGCCGGAGGCTCGGCAAAGCAAGGCAGAGACAGAAGGTTTCAGGCTATATTGCCATTAAGAGGTAAGATTTTGAATGTGGAAAAAGCCAGGTTAGACAGAATTTTGTCCAGTGACAGTATAAGGTCTATGATTACTGCTTTTGGTGCAGGTATCAGTGATGATTTTGAAATTGAAAAGATGAGATACGGTAAAATTATTATTATGACTGATGCTGATGTGGACGGTTCTCATATTAGGACACTTCTTTTAACTTTTTTCTTTAGATATATGAGACCTCTTGTAGAATTAGGATATGTGTATATAGCACAACCACCATTGTATAGAATTAGAAAAGGCGGAGGAAGCAGAGCAAAAGAATATTATGCATTTGATGATAATCAGCTGGAAGAAATATTAGGTGAGATAGGCAGGGATTCAACGACATTGCAAAGATATAAGGGACTTGGAGAGATGGATGCTTATCAGTTATGGGATACAACGATGAATCCGGAAACAAGAACTGTTTTGCAAGTATCTTTGGAAGATGCGGCGGCAGCTGATGAAATATTTACCATACTTATGGGGGATAAGGTAGAGCCGAGAAGGAAATTTATTGAGGAAAACGCTAAGTATGTAAAATACCTAGATATTTGATTATAAAATAGTAACGATATAAGCCTTATAGTAAATGCAGTGACATCAAAGCATATATCATTTGATTATAAAATAGTGACTATATAAAGCTTATATATTTGATTAAGATTGCGTTGTGGAAAGGCTTAAAATCTGTTAGCGCAGTGGAGGATTAGTTGCGTCAACTGTTTGAGTGAAGCGAGTTTTGGCGCAACCCATAACAAGCTTACAGATTGTTAGTCTTGGAACTCAGCAATCGAATCAAATTATATATGCTAATAATATTACTGTATGTATATAAGAAATGCGTATTTTAGAGAAATACCCTAGTTGTAGGGGTATCCTGCGACCGCTCGTGGGAATAGGTATATTATTAAGCAATGGGAAAGAATATAGTAAAAATGTTTGGGAGGGAAATTATTGGAAAACACTACTGAAAACGTTAAGCAAGTAAATATAGAAAAAGAAATGAAAAAATCCTTTATAGATTATGCCATGAGTGTTATTGTGCAAAGGGCGCTGCCCGATGTGAGAGATGGCCTTAAACCGGTACATAGGAGAATACTATATGCCATGCACGGCCTTGGATTTACACCGGATAAACCTCATAGAAAATCAGCTACCACAGTAGGTGAAGTACTGGGTAAATATCATCCTCACGGAGATGCGGCTGTATATGAAACTATGGTGAGAATGGCTCAGGACTTTTCACATAGGTATATGTTGATTGACGGACATGGTAACTTTGGTTCCGTGGATGGAGACAGTGCAGCTGCTATGCGTTATACGGAAGCAAGAATGGCAAAAATATCAATGGAATTGCTAAGAAATATAGAGAAAGATACAGTTGATTTTGTTCCAAACTATGATGAAAGCCAAAAAGAACCTGTAGTATTGCCATCGAGATTTCCAAATCTCCTTGTAAACGGCAGCAGCGGGATTGCAGTGGGAATGGCAACATCCATACCTCCTCATAATTTAGGGGAAGTAATCGATGCAGTTATTGCTACTATTGATAATAAAGATATAGATATTGATGAAATAATGAAACATATTAAGGCTCCGGATTTCCCCACAGGCGGTATTATCATGGGGAGAGAAGGTGTTGTTAGAGCATATACCACGGGTAGGGGTAATGTAATAATAAGGGCCAAGGCCGAAATAGAAGAAATGAACGGAAACAGGCAAAGGATTGTAATTAATGAAATACCTTATCAAGTTAATAAAGCCAATCTGATTGAAAAAATAGCGGATTTAGTTAAGGATAAAAGAATAGAAGGCATATCGGATTTGAGAGATGAATCCGATAGAGATGGTATGCGAATTGTAGTGGAACTAAAAAGAGATGTTAATGCTCATATTACTCTAAATCAACTATATAAGCATACTCAATTGCAAAGCAGCTTTAGTATTATTATGTTGGCTTTGCATAACGGTCAACCAAAGGTTTTGAATTTAAAAAGCATGCTGACTTTATATATTGAACATCAAAAGGAGATAATAATTCGCCGTACTACTTTTGATCTTAAAAAAGCGGAAGAAAGAGCTCATATATTAGAAGGTTTGAGGATCGCTTTAGACAATATAGATGAAATTATTAATATAATAAGGAGTTCTAAAACGGTTCCCGAAGCAAAAGAGAGAATGATGGACAGATTCGGCTTATCAGAAGTGCAAGCTACCGCTATTACGGATATGAGATTAAGAAGCTTGACAGGACTGGAAAGAAGCAAGATAGAAGACGAATATTTGGCTATCATAAAAGATATAGAAATGTATAGATCTATACTTTCCAGTGAGAGAATGGTTCTTAACATTGTAAAGAATGAACTTCTTGATATAAAGAAGGTTTTTAATGATAAAAGAAGAAGCAAGATATCCCATGCGGCAAGTGATTTTGATATTGCGGATTTGATAGAAGAGCATGAGGTAGCTGTTACTCTTACACATTATGGTTATATAAAGAGATTGCCGGCGGATACCTATAAAAGTCAAAGACGAGGCGGCAGGGGCATTGCCGCATTGCAGACAAGGGAAGAGGATTTCGTTGAACATCTATTTATTACTTCTACTCATAATTATATTTTATTTTTTACGAATAAAGGAAGAATGTTTAAATTAAAGGCTTATGAAATACCGGAAGCTTCAAGACATGCAAAAGGTACTGCTTTAGTAAACCTGTT
>JALNWH010000075.1 GCA_023230985.1 Bacillota bacterium | reverse complement strand
GTATAGGTGATTGGTTGAGAACGTTTTTTCCGGGTATCGAAAAATCCTGTTCTAATGGCCTACCTAACCTAAGTAAAAAAGAAAGAGGGATTTTTTCATGTACGAGGACAAAACGTTAGTTTGTAAGGATTGCGGACAGGAATTTACTTTTACTACAGGAGAACAAGAATTCTATGCAGAAAAAGGATTCCAAAATGAGCCTGCAAGATGCAGAGATTGCAGAATGTCTAGGAAAGCTGCTAATAATGGCAGAAGAGAAAGAGTTATGTATGATGCAGTATGTGCTGACTGCGGCAAAGAAACAAAGATTCCGTTTAACCCAACCAATGACAGACCTGTTTATTGCAGAGAATGCTTTGAAGCTAGAAGAGGCCAAGAGTAAATAAAAATAGCCACGAAAGTGGCTATTTTATTTTTTTGACAGTGAGAAATCTTGTTTTTTAATGCATTAAAGTTCTTCACTAATGCTCAAAGCGGCAATAAAGCAATTTTATCAATGTCTTCAATTAGACCTTAAAATATTCTTATGCATAAGTAGTATGAGCGATGTATATATATACAGAGAAAAAAACCAGGCCCCTTTCGATAAATTTCTTTACACAATTAATCAACATAGTTTTAACAATAACAATCAAGCAAAATCAGTTTATCAACAGACATATCCACATTATCCACAGATTTAACATATATTTTATAGTATTAATACATAAGTTATGCACAGGCTCATAGAAATTCCATATCATGTCCATAACCAATATATATCAATATTTGTCGAGATTCTAGGAATAATTAATAAGTATACAACAATTATTTTCATTTTTCGATTAAAATATTGGTGATAAGATTAACCTGTCAAAATGTTTTTTTAAATTTTTGGGTTGCAGGATTATTTATCCTTATGTAGAATAAACTATATAGACGGTAGCATAATAGTTGCGAAAGGAGATGTTTCTATGCGTATAAAAGTCAGCGGTAAAAATATTGTTGTAACGGAAGCTTTGAGAGACAGAGTTGAAAAGAAATTATCCAAGTTTGAGAAATTTTTTAACCCGGATACCGTGGCTCATGCGACCTTGAATGTAGAGAAGAACAGGCATATTATTGAGGTTACTATTCCTTTTAACGGTGTTATTCTTAGGGGTGAAGTAGCTACCGATGACATGTACACATCTATTGACAGTGTTGTTGAGAAGTTGGAAAGACAGATTGCCAGACATAGGACGAAATTGGAGAGAAAAATCAAAGACGGAAGTGTGAGATTTGAAAACTTCAACTTTGATGTAGAAGAGGATGAATCCGGTGAACCAAAGATTGTTAGAACCAAAAGATTTGCTATGAAGCCTATGCCTGTAGAAGAAGCAGTGTTGCAAATGGAGCTGCTAGGTCATGTATTTTTTATGTTTTTTAATGCGGAGACAGAAGAAGTTAATGTGGTATACAAGAGGAAAGACGGTAATTACGGTTTAATAGAGCCGACATTTTAATAAGTGTATCAGCCGGACAGTTTGTCCGGCTGAATTATTTTTTGCATTTCTTGTTATAAGACTTTTCATATGATAAAATTAATAATGCAGAAATGTTGCAGGAACGGAATGACAAACTCGATACTGTTATTTTGTGGAGCGTAGTGACGAAGAATCTTTGGATAACGGAAAAATAGGTATAAAAGAACATGGTAACATGAGAAAATATATTGGGAGTGAAATAATTATGTCTTTTTTCAGTAAATTATTCGGTAATGAAAACGAAAAAGAAATTAAGAAGATAGAAAGAATTGCTGATGAAATAGAATCTCTGGAAAATAAAATAGAAGCTTTGACAGACGAGCAGCTCAAAGGGAAAACCGATGAGTTTAGAAAAAGACTGGAAGCAGGAGAAACCCTCGATGATATTCTTTCTGAAGCTTTTGCTGTAGTGCGGGAAGCTTCAAAACGCGTTTTGAACATGAGGCATTTCAGAGTTCAGCTTATAGGCGGAATTGTTTTGCATCAAGGCAGAATCGCAGAAATGAAGACAGGAGAAGGTAAGACTCTTGTTGCTACTTTACCTGTATATCTAAATGCCTTAGAGGGGAAAGGTGTTCATGTTATAACCGTAAATGATTATTTGGCTACTCGTGATAGTGAGTGGATGGGACAAATCTATAAATTTTTGGGATTGTCTGTTGGACTTATTATACACGGTCTTGATAGCAGTGAGAGGCAGGAGGCTTATAACTGTGATGTAACCTATGGTACAAATAATGAGTTCGGTTTTGACTATCTGAGGGATAATATGGTCATTTATAGGGAGCAAATGGTTCAAAGGGATCTGAACTATGCCATAGTGGATGAAGTGGACAGTATATTAGTAGACGAAGCCAGGACACCGCTGATTATTTCCGGTGCAGGAGAAAAGTCTACCAATCTTTATTTTGCCGCAGACACCTTTGTAAAAACATTAAAACGCGGAGAGGATACAAAGGAAGCAAGTCGTTCTGAACTTTTATCTCAGTATTTGGATGGAGATACGGAAAATGAAGACGATATTAAGCAAAAAGGAGATTACACTGTTGACCCAAAGGCAAAAACAGTGCTTCTGACTGAGAATGGCGTTAAAAAGGCAGAAAGCTTTTTTGGAATAGAAAATCTTGCAGACCCGGACAATATGGAAATACAGCACCATATAAATCAGGCATTGAAAGCAAGAGCTATTATGAAAAGAGATATTGATTATGTTGTGAAAGACGGGGAAGTAATAATAGTTGACGAGTTTACCGGAAGATTAATGATGGGAAGGCGGTATAGTGAAGGCCTTCATCAAGCTATAGAGGCAAAAGAAGGTGTCAAAATAGAGAGGGAGAGTCAAACCCTTGCAACTATAACTTTTCAAAATTATTTTAGAATGTATACGAAGCTTGCAGGTATGACAGGTACTGCGAAAACCGAGGAAGACGAATTCAGGGCTATCTATAATCTTGATGTTGTGGTTATACCTACGAACATGCCTATGGTAAGGGAAGATTTTCCCGATGTGGTATATAAAAACGAAAGAGGCAAGTTTAATGCTGTAGTTGAGGAAATAGAGGAGCTTCACAAAAACGGTCAGCCGGTACTGGTGGGAACTATATCCATTGAAAGGTCGGAGCTTTTAAGCAGTATGTTGAAAAAAAGAGGCGTGCCTCATGAAGTACTAAATGCCAAATATCATGATAAAGAAGCTGAAATCATTTCCAAAGCAGGTGAGAAAAACGCTGTAACTATATCAACCAATATGGCCGGCAGAGGAACGGATATTGTCCTTGGGGAAGGTGTCAAGGAGCTGGGCGGTCTGCATGTAATAGGCACGGAGAGACATGAATCCAGACGTATAGATAATCAGCTTCGAGGCAGGTCCGGCAGACAAGGGGACATGGGAAGCAGCAGATTTTATATTTCACTGGAAGATGATTTGATGAAGCTTTTTGGTTCGGAAAAGCTGATGGGACTGGTTGAAACGTTGGGTATGGATGAAGATATGCCTATAGAGCATGGATTATTAACAAAATCCATAGAAAATGCCCAGAAGAAGGTTGAAGGAAGAAATTTCGATATAAGGAAACATGTGCTGCAGTACGATAATGTGATGAATAAGCAAAGAGAAGTAATCTATGCACAAAGACGCCAAGTCCTTATGGGTGAAGATTTAAAGGCTTCCGTTACAGATATGTTAAAAGAATTGATATCCGACTCCGTAGATGCTTATACTATGGGAAGCCAATATCCTGAGGATTGGGACATTGTTGGGCTTTTGGAATATCTGCAATCAATATTTTTACCAAAGAAAAGCATGAAAAAAGAAGAAATAGAAGGTATGGACCGTGAAGAGTTAAAGGAAACTCTTTAGATAAAGGATTAAAATTATACGAAGCCAAGGAAGCGGAAATAGGCAGCGAAAACATGAGAGAACTGGAAAGGGTTATTTTGCTAAGAGTTGTAGATACTAAATGGATGGATCATTTAGATGCTATGGATCAGCTCAGGGAAGGTATAAACCTTAGAGCATATGGGCAGCAAGACCCGGTTCAGGCTTATCAAATAGAAGGATACGACATGTTTTTGGAGCTTGTTAAAAGCATAAAACAAGATACCGTTAAATATATTTTCCATGTTAGTGTAAATAGGATGCCTCAAAGAGAAAAGGTGGCAGAGCCTGTTGCTACCAATGAAGGTGCCGGTGCAAAGAAGCCGGCGGTCAAGGAGGCAAAGGTAGGCAGAAACGATCCCTGTCCCTGTGGCAGCGGAAAGAAATATAAAAAATGTTGCGGGAGATGAATGACGGTTGAACGATGGCTGTGATTAGTAATCGAATAAATACAGGAGGTTAAAAATGATTGAACTTGATAAATATAAAATAGAATTACCTGAGTTGGAAATAACAATAAATAATATAGAGGTGTCTCTTTGACCTGGATAATTTAAAACTACAATTGACTGAAATAGAAGGGAAAATGCAATTAGAAGGGTTTTGGGAAGACTCGGAAGAAGCGGCACAGGTATTGCAAAACTCAAAACGACTAAAAGAAAAGGTTAACCGAATTGATAATTTAAAAAATGCATTTGATGATTTTAAAGCACTGTTGGATTTATGCGAAGAAGAGAATGAAAAGACTCTTTTGTCAGATATAGAAAATGATTTTACAAAATTAAAAAATGAAATTGAAAAGTTTTCAATAGCGACTTTGCTTAGGGGAGAATACGATAAGAATAATGCGATATTTACAATACATGCCGGTGCCGGAGGCACGGAAGCTCAGGATTGGGCTATAATGCTTCTAAGGATGTATACTCGCTGGGCAGAGCAAAATGGATATTCCGTTAAAATTTTAGATATGTTAAAAGATACTGAAGCAGGGATAAAGAGTGCTGCACTTTTAATAGAAGGAGAAAATGCCTACGGATATCTAAAATCCGAAAAGGGTGTTCACAGACTTGTGCGAATATCTCCCTTTGATGCGGCAGGCAAACGCCACACATCTTTTGCATCCGTTGACGTAATGCCGGAACTGGATGATAGTGTCAATATTGATATTAACCCTGATGATTTGAAGATTGATACTTATAGGGCAAGTGGAGCCGGGGGACAACATGTTAACAAGACTGACTCGGCTGTAAGGATAACACATATTCCCACCGGTACTACGGTTCAATGTCAAAATGAAAGATCTCAGCATAGCAATAAAGAAATGGCAATGAAAATGCTCTATGCAAAGCTTTTGGAGATAAAAGAGCAAGAGCATAAAGAGCGCATTGAAGATATAAAAGGTGAGTACAGAGAAATTGCTTGGGGCAGTCAGATAAGGTCCTATGTATTTCATCCTTATAGCATGGTAAAGGACCACAGGACAGGGGAAGAGGTGGGTAATGTTAATGCTGTAATGGACGGGGATCTAGATAGATTTATCAATGCTTATCTAGTGTGGGAAAAGTGATTTTCACAATATATTGAGCAAATAAATTATGATGGGGGATAAAAATGGACGAAGCGTTGGGTATTAAGTGGGTTTTTAATAATTATTATTCAAAAGATAAGATAAGTATTGACCATTTAAATGAATCAACAGCAGATAAAATTATTCATTATCATAAAAGCTTTCCAATATATAAAGAGACTCCTTTGGTTTCTCTTAAAAGTTTAGCGGACAGGCTATCCATAGGAAATATTTATGTTAAAGACGAGTCAAAAAGGTTTGACCTCAATGCTTTTAAGGTTCTAGGCGGCTCTTATGCGATAGCAGTTTATTTAGCTGAAAGATTTGGTTTGGAATTATCGAATATTAGTTATAATCTGTTAAAAGGTGATAAATTAAAGGATGAAGAATTGATATTTGTAACTGCAACGGATGGAAATCATGGAAGAGGTATTGCTTGGACTGCAAGGCAATTAGGTTACAAATCTGTTGTATTCATGCCTAAAGGCTCCTCCGTACATAGAATTGAGAGCATAAGAGATGAAGGTGCAAAAGTAGAAGTACTGGATTGCAACTACGATGATGCGGTAAGGTATGCTAAGAAATATGCAGAAGAAAATAAGGGGATTTTGGTACAGGATACTGCTTTGGATAATTATATCGATATACCGATTCGGATAATGCAAGGGTATATTACAATAGCCCATGAAATTAGTACGCAATTAAATCAAGAGGAAAAGAAACCGACTCACTTAATATTACAAGCAGGTGTTGGCTCCTTTGCAGCATCGATGCTGGGTTATTTTAGAAATAAATACGGTGAAAATATTAAGACGTTAATATTGGAACCGAAAAATGCGGATTGTATTTTTAAATCTGCATTGATTAATGATGGGAAACCTCATATTGTAAAGGGTGATTTGGAAACCATAATGGCCGGTCTTTCTTGCGGCGAACCCAATCCCATTGCGTGGCCTATATTGAGGGATTATGGAGATTTATTTGTATCATGTCCGGATTATGTGGCTGAAAAAGGAATGGTTATAATGGCAAATCCGGTAGGAAACGATGAAAGAATCATCTCCGGTGAATCCGGTGCCCCGGGCCTAGGGCTTTTGAAAATGATAATGGAAGAGGAAAAGTTAAAGAAAATAAAAGAAAAGCTGGAATTTAACGAAAGCTCCAATGTAATTATAATAAGCACGGAAGGGGATACAGACCCGGATAGTTATAAGAAAATTATCGCTAAGTGATTGTTGAATGATGGCTGAGCTAAGGATTGTCATCCTGAGGCCTTAGCCGAAGGATCTTTGCCCAAAAGAAGTGACCCTGACTTTTGAGCTTTAAATATTATGCATAAAAAAGCCTTCTGCCAAATATCTTATATAAAGATATTTAGCCGGGGGTGTTTTTATTTTAATAGTAGTAAATAGAAAGAAGGCACTAAAGATTCTTGTCATCATACTCATCTTTGCTATGATTCCAATTCTATTTGAGCCGATACATAAGACCACCATTGGCAGTTATATATTTCCTATGAAAAATAAGGTTATTGTTATAGATCCGGGACATGGAGGCATGGATCCCGGGGCTTCGGGCAAAACCGGTATAACTGAGGATAAAATTAATCTTAAAATTTCTTTAAAACTAAGCAGGTTAGTAGAACAATCCGGCGGGATTGCCATATTAACAAGGGAGGATGATAAGGGTCTTTACAGTGAAGGTAATGCAAAGGTTAGAAGTAAGAAGAATGAAGATTTAAGGAAAAGAAATGATATTATCAATAATTCCGGTGCGGATGTTTTTATATCTATACATTTAAATAGTTTTCCCCAAGCCAAATATTATGGAGCGCAGACTTTTTATCAAAAAGGCAGTTCAGAAGGAAAAAGACTGGCAGAGCTTATACAGGAGGAGTTAAAGACCAATATAGAGAATAAAAATCATAGAATGGCTAAGAGCATAGATACGATTTTTCTTTTAAAAAATAAGCCCATGCCTTCAGCGCTTGTGGAATGCGGTTTTTTGTCCAACCCGGAGGAGGAAAGGCTTTTACAGGATGATAAGTATCAGGATAAGATTGCTTGGGCGATATTTGTCGGAATAGCTAGGTTTTTGGAGCAGGCCCTATAGCTACATGCAGTGATATTTAAGCATATATCATTTGATTCGATTATCGTAGGGGCAATCTGTGATTGCCCGGTATAGGGATTTTCTATTGGAGCACATTATCGAGAGTTACATATTAGGCTTAGCACACAGAATATGATTTTGACAGGTCTAACACTCGCCTTTGGAAAAGTCCTAACGGTTTCAAAGGGTCCTCCTTGCCCCGTGAAACCTAAGCCGACGTCCTGCCGGCTTTACGGACTTTTTAACAAAGGCTTCGCTGAGACCTGTAAACAAAATGCATAAAGTATGCTGCGCCTATCTATGCAACTCTCTTTGTATTCAGTTTCCTCACAATGCTGCTTGTATAATATACATCACGGCATTTACGAGAAAGCTTATATATTTGATTAAGATTGCGTTGTGGAGAGGCTTAGAATCTGTTAGCGCAGTGAAGGATTAGTTGCGTCACTGTTTGAGCGAAGCGAGTTTTGGCGCAACCCGGAACAAGCTTACAGATTATTGGCCTCGTAACACAGCAATCGAATCAAATGATATATGCTTTGGTTTCTCACAACTGCTGTATAATATACTCCGGCACTTATTTATATATAGTGTCGAATCTCGAAAGCAGTCTATAACTTTTTAACTATAAAATTATCTTCTAAAAGGGTCCAATTTTGCGGGAAAGGATAGCCTAAAGCCCAGTAGCTTATTCCCCCCAGTCTATATTCTTTAACAGTCTCAAATTTAGCCTGAGCGCTCCTCGCATCCTCAAACCATACTTCATGCATTACCCCATTATCGTCCCTATATCGGAAAAAGGGTGACTGGGCAATGCTATCGTATTGGATGACAGCGCCATATCTTACACCTAATCTTATTGCTTCTTGAACACTAAAAGTACGTGCTTGCTGCCCGGGTACGTGAGGTAAAGTCCAGTCTCTTGCATAAAGTTGGAAGCCAAAATAGATTTTGTCTCTGGGTATAACAGTGACAGCGTAATCCAATACTTGTTTTATCAAATTTAGAGGTGAAATCGCTCGTGGAGGCCCCAATCTATATCCCCATTCGTAAGTCATTAAAACTACGAAATCGGCTATTCTGCCGTGGGCTTCATAATCATGGGCTTCATAAAGTAATCCCGGCTGATCAGCCCTCGTCTTAGGGGCTAGCGAGGAAGAAACAAAATAACCTAAGGGGTGTAATCTGTCCACAGTCCTTTGCATGAACTCGTTATAGGGAACTCGATCCGCCGGGAGTACATTTTCAAAATCAACATTTAATCCTTTATAATTTTTTTCCTGCATTATATTTACTATATTATCCAACAATGTATTTTGTATATCCGGGCTATTAAGTACAACATGAGCTAGGTTTTCTCCTAATTGGGTTGAGGTAAAGTTTGTAATAGCCATCATGGGAACTATATTATTTTCAAGTGAAGTATTTATGGCAACATCATCATCAATAGGCTCCATAGTTCCGTTTTCTCGTATCAGATATGCGAAAGGGCTGACATAAGTCAAATTATCGGCAACTTCATTTATTATGGGACCTGCCTGCTGTCCCAGCATATAGATAAAACCATTTACGAATATTTCCGGCCTGACTGAGATGGGCACAACAAGAATCATGCCGGGAAAAATCAAATCCGGATTTTCAATATTATTGGCAATTACAAGACTTTCAACACTAACACCATATTTTTCAGCTATTTGGGATAAAGTTTCCCCCGATACTACTCGGTGAATGGGAGCAGGAATGAATAACCTTAGCCCCGGATGAATAATATTTGGATTTGCAATATTATTGCTTCTTAATATTTCTTCAACAGTGACATTATATAGTCCGGCAATCATCCACAAAGATTCGCCCGGTTTTACAACATGGTAAACGCCTTCCTTTGGAACTATGATAGCTTGGCCAATCAAGAGTTGATTAGGGTTTGGAAGTTTATTTGCTTCTATTATTTCTGATAAAGGAACACCAAAGGCATTGGATATTTGCCATAGACTGTCACCCGGCTTGACTACATATATAATCATATCAACCATCCTTTATAACAATATATATTTATTTTATGTAACAACCCATATTTAGGTGAGTATTT
>JALNWH010000074.1 GCA_023230985.1 Bacillota bacterium | reverse complement strand
TCAAAATACTTTTTAACAATACTATTTATCGTAACCAAAGCTCTTTTTTGTACATCATAATAAGTTTCGGAGCCTTCTCTTTTATATAAATGAGGACTAAACCAAAAGGCCGAATACTCCTTTGGGTATTCTGCCTCAACTTCCTTTACTAATCTTCCTTGCCATGAACCAAGATTTATTTCCCTAAGCTTTTTATCAAAGATTATTCTATCAATTTCAAAACCGCTGACAATTTGTGCTGTCGTTATTGCCCTTCCGGCAGGGCTTGAATATACTTCAAAAAAACTAGTGTCCTTCAATCTCTCTTTCAAAGCCAAGGCATTGGATTTACCTTTTTCACTAAGAGGTGAATCATCCCAACCTTGAAATCTTCCTTCTATATTCCACAATGTTTGTCCATGACGTGTCAAATACAATTTCAAATCTTTCAGTCCTCTCATTTCTGCCTATATCTTAATTATATAATTATACCATAATTAACGAAATGTAGCCGAATTTTTAAAAAAAGCAGCTCTCATTGTCTTATTAGGTTACAGTTCACAGCTATAAATTATTATATTTGCTGTAATTGCTGAGTTACAAGGCTAACAGACTGTACTAAAATTACAGTCATGTTTCGGTAGTAACCTTTACGAGAGCTGTTCTTTATTACCTGATTATCAATCCTATTTTCTTTTGCATTTTCCTTAGAGTTTTATTTGCTACATAGTTGGCTCTTTCAGCACTATCTTTATATGTTTTCTCCATATAACTTTTATCTGCTAATATCTCTTTTACTCTGCTTTGAACAGGCTTCAATTCTTCTATCAAAGCCTGAGCTACATCTTCTTTAAACTGTGCATATCCAATTCCGTCGTAATCCTTTTCTATATCTTTATAACTTTTATTAGTTATCGCACCTAGAATATTAATCAGATTACTAATACCCGGTTGTTTATCTAAAAACCTTACCACACCTATATCATCTGTCACCGCTCTGTTAATTCTTCTTTTTATAACATCCGGTGAATCCAATATTAATATATAGGCATTAGGATTATCTATTGATTTAGACATTTTCTTATCCGGATTTTGCAAATCCATGATTCTTGCACCGCTATCAGCAATATATGGTTCCGGAACAACAAAAGTTTGTCCATAAAGATTATTAAACCTGATTGCTAAATCACGGGCTAGTTCAACATGCTGTTTCTGGTCATTACCGACAGGAACAACATTTGTATCATAAAGAAGGATATCCGCAGCCATCAATACAGGATAGGTAAAAAGCCCTGCACTTACACTTTCACCTGCTTTTTGAGATTTATCTTTGTATTGTGTCATTCTACTAAGCTCACCTATATAACAATAACAGTTTAATAGCCATGAAGCTTCGCTATGCGCAGGCACATGGGATTGTATAAATAAAGTGTTTTTATCAGGATCAAGACCGGAGGCTATATAAATAGCCAGATTCTTTAATGTTCTCTCCCTTAATTCCTTTGGATCTTGCCTAATTGTAATTGCATGCAAATCAACTACGCAATAATAAGCATAGAAATCTTTTTGCAAACCCACCCAATTTTTTATTGCTCCCAAATAATTTCCTATAGTTAAATCACCTGAAGGTTGAATACCACTAAATGAAATTTTTTCTCTTTCCTTATTCAATAAAAGCACCTCCATTATTTTAAATAAAATAAGCCCTATAGAAATTCTATAGGGCGATCAAACGCGGTACCACCTAGTTTTTAAAAGTCTCAGACTTCATCTTATTATAGATACTTCATCTAATTATAGATCCATCATATCCTGCTTTTATAACGGAAAGCCACCGTTAATGGCTACTATTATTTCACCACTATTCTCAAAGACCCATTCAATTCAATCATAATTACTGCTTTTTCACCGGCTGCAGCTCTCTTTAAATCTGTATTTGAATCTACTTGCTTCTTCTCAATGAATTTTTAATATGCTAATTAATTTATATATTATGTTTAATTATATGCTTTGTCAACATCATTTGCAAAATTTTATTAATTATATTTTTCATTAGTTACTGTTCATATCTTAACTGTTTCTGGTAAGCAGCTTATTATATTTGCTAATCACTCTTATCATCCAAGACATGTGATGCCTTACCATTCATTCGTAAAACACCTTGCAGTTCGTCTTTTGATAGTAGGCTTACTTTATTAATATGGTCAGCAATTCTTTCAAAATGGCTTACAATATCGAGAAAAACAACGCCGGACTCAATATAGCATTTACCCTCTTCCAGTCTTTTTATATGTGATTTCTCTAGTTTTTTGCAAAAATCATCTACTTTATCTTCCAATTCTGTAGTAGATTTTATTAGTTCAACTTTATTCTCTTTTAGTGTGACTATAGTATTATCGTACATCCAAAGAACCATTTCTTTTAAATGCTTTATCTCATCCATAGCGGCATCAGAAAAGATTAAATTTTTATCAATTTTAGAACTTATTAGCTTTGCTAAATCAATTGTATGATCTCCAATTCTTTCTATATTATTTATACTGTTTATCATGGCGGGTACCATAACTGAACCTGCATCTGACAGCGGTTTTTTTGATATTTCAATCATATACATAGTAATATCTTTTTGTAATAGATTGATAGTGTCTTCATCTTTATATACTAAGTCAAATTTCTTTATATCATTATCAAAAAACACTTCCATTACATTAAATACCATTGACCTACCAATTTCCGCACCCCTTATAATTTCAGATATAGAGGCTTGAAATGCAGCAGATGGTGTATCCAGCAGCAATTTATCTAAATATACGGTATGGGTTTCATGGTCTAATCCTTTACCTTTTATAACCGTTTCCAAAAATTTAACATAATGATTAGTAAGTGGAAGGAATAGCAAAGCAGTAAACAAATTAAAAAAAGTATGGGAATTAGCAATTTGTGAACTTATATCTCCCCCGGGCTGCAGACTAACTGTAATGGTTTCAATAATTCGTGCAAAATACGGTAAAACCATCACCACCAGTATGACTCCAACACTATTAAAAATAGTATGTGCCCATGCTGTTCTTCTTGCATTTATAGTACCGCTAAAACTTGCTAACTGTGCTGTTATACATGTTCCAATATTATCGCCAAGCATTATACATATTGCAGATTTAAGATCTATTAAACCGGCTTGTCCTAAGACTATTACTAAACCAACAGTAGCTGCACTGCTGTGTACGATAGCGGTGACTATTAGTCCTAAAATTATACCTACAAGAGGTATTGACGCATAATTTTCAAAGAAAAACCTAAGAGATTCATTATCCTTCATAAAAGGTATTCCTTGATTGAGTATTTTTAGACCTAGAAACATTATTCCAAAACCCATAAATGCATCGCCGATGCCTTTTACTGTCTTATTTTTTGCAAAATGTTTTACGCCAAATCCTATTCCTAAAATAGGAAGTGCAATTTCTGTAAGCTTAAAATTAAAGCTAAAAGCCATCAACTGTGCAGTAATTGTAGTTCCAATATTCGCACCGTAGATTACACCAATGGCTTGAGGTAATTTTATTAAGCCTGCATTCACAAATCCTACTGTAAGGACTGTTATCGCAGTACTGCTTTGAACTAAAGCAGTCAGAAAGGTGCCTACAAGAAAAGCGCTCCAAACTTTATCTGTCAAAATTGACAGCATTTTTCTCATCATTTCACCGGATGCTTTTTCAAGGCCATCACCCATCATGTCAACACCATACATCAGTAAAGCTGTTCCGCCTATTACTCCAAAGATTAGCTCTTGCATATATTCCCCCATAAGTATAAAATTTTAAAATGTCAACTCTAATCTAAAAAAGACTAATCTAATTTTAACACATCAATATATATCTTTCTACAAAAAAAGAGTAATTAAAATAGTATTTTTTTTAATAGATGCTTTATTGCATTTGCTACGATTGCTGAGCCCCAAAGCAATCTTAATCAGATTAATATTGTGAATTCACTATCGCAATAAATATATTTGCTATGCAAAGCTTTGGAAAAGCCAAAGCCAAAAGTCTTCTATAAAATAATGTCTTTTCAGATAAATCACTGATATCCACATTATAAATAGCTGCAAATTTACTGTCATATATTACTTTTTTTATTTTATCTGTTAAACCTGATTCTTCATCTGATAAAATATTTTCGTATACATACTTAGAAAAATGGGAAAATTCAAGATCCTCTTTTTTAATTTCATATTGTTCAATAATTTCATTAATAATTTCCTCCAAGGTATAATACTTTATTCTATCTATTCCCATTACTTCAGCTGTTATCTCAGCAGCGGCAACAATAAAATCTGCGAAATTTTTCAATTTCTTACTGCTAGAATACTTTTTTATTGTTCTAATCAACTTATAAATTAAAAATTTGTTCTTAGGTGCGGATCGTTTATCCCAGTCTATACCAAGAAGTTTATAAATAAGCTTTAGTTCAACAAGATCAAATCGAATTTTACTTTTAATATCTGTTAAGTAATAATTTTTTCCTTTATAATAATTAAATGTTCTCATCGTATCATAATATCCAATTTTTATATTTTTCTTTACAAGTTCTGGATTAAACTCCAAGTTATGACCCAAGTCTTCAGAGTTCTTAATCTGTACGATTTTTAAACTATCATCCTTTACCTTTTTTATGATTCCAAAACCGGATACATCTACAGATATTATATCTTTTATAGATTTTTCCACCATGAGAGAAACGGGTAAATTATCATAAAAAGCACCATCTAAAAATCTTTTTCCGTCTATCTCTAATGGTTGGAAGACAGGCAATGCCGCACTGGCCAATAGGTAATCCACCATTTTTCCTTCCGGCACGTCTTCCTTAAATACTATTATCGGTCTGAAATCAGTGATAGAAAAAGTAACAAACCCAAATTCAACTTTTGATTTCCTTATTTTTTCTTCGTCAATATTTTTACCTAAAAGTTTTCGCAACGGAGTGATATCCAACCCACCTGATTGAATGGCAGATCTTATAATATTAGCTAAACTATCTAATTTTTCCTTTCTATCAAATTTGGACACTTCTTCATCGATTTTAATTACATTATCTATGGAAATGTTTATCCATAAATCATAAGCTTTTTCATAGTCACCCTGAACTATCATTGCGCCATTTAAAGCGCCAACTGAGGTACCTGCTACCGCAATTATCGGTATATTAAGCTCTCTAAGTGTTTTCCATACTCCTATCTCGTAGGAACCTCTGGTACCTCCCCCTCCTAATACTAATCCGTAGCCTTTCATACATGATACCCCCTAATAATGTCATGCTTTGCTTATAACACTATAACGTATATTTATTTTACTCTATTATAAACTTATTTTTAAGTAATAATTAAAAAGAGTCCAAATTTGATTTTTGTAGAAATTCATGTTTGGACTCTTTTATTAATTGAAACTTTTTAAAAAATTATTTAGAATAAAAAACAAACTTCCAGATTCTTTACTTTGTTTTATACATAGCATTATTATATACCGTAGCATCTGTTATAACAGATACTATGTCTATTCTTTTTCCCATTTAAGAATTAAATTTCTGGCTGCTCTTACCTCATCTATTCGCCTTACAGGTGTATTATGAGGTGCCTCTTTTAATACTTCAGGATTATCCTTAGCTTCATTGGCTATTTTAATCATTACATCAATAAAACCGTCAAGAGTTTCTATACTCTCTGTTTCGGTAGGTTCAACCATTATAGCATTATCTATTATGAGTGGAAAGTATACTGTAGGAGGATGATACCCATAATCTAATAGCCTTTTAGCTACATCCAAAGTCGCAATATCATGAATATTATCTTTTAATCCTCCCAATACAAACTCATGCATACATATTTGTTCAATTGGAAGATTGTAGTCATCTTTCAACTTATTCATCATATAATTTGCATTTAACACCGCTTTTTGACTTGCTTCTTTCAGCCCTTTTGCCCCCATAGATAGAATGTAAGCATAAGACTTTATCATAACATCAAAATGTCCGAAAAAGCTTTTCATTTTCCCTATAGTATTTGGTTTATCATAGTCTAAATAATATTTGTCTTCATCCTTTTCTACAGTTGGCACAGGCAAAAATTCTATAAGTTCTTTTTTAACTCCTACAGGTCCGCTTCCGGGACCGCCTCCACCATGGGGTGTCGAAAAGGTCTTGTGAAGATTATAATGCATAACATCAAAACCCATATCACCGGGTCTGGAAATACCCATGATAGCATTCATATTTGCACCGTCATAATATAAAAGTCCTCCGGCTTCATGAACCAAATCTGCAATTTCTTTAATATTTGATTCAAACAGACCAAGGGTGCTGGGATTTGTCAACATTAAACCGGCTATCTCATCGCTAAGCACCGATTTTAGGCTTTCTATATCTACAGCTCCCATCTTATCCGACTTAACTTCAACAATATCAAAACCGGAAACAGCAGCAGTAGCAGGATTAGTACCATGCGCAGAATCCGGAACAATTATTTTAGTTCTATTAAAATCTTTATTTTTGTCATGATATGCCTTAATTATCATTAATCCGGTCAATTCTCCATGAGCACCTGCGGCAGGTTGTAAAGTCATTTTATCCATGCCGGCTATTTCTGATAACATGCCATCCAATTCATACATGAGCCTTAAAGCTCCCTGCACAGTTTCTTCAGGCTGATTAGGATGAATTCCGGACAGACTGCCTAGTTCCGACATATCTTCATTTATTTTTGGATTATATTTCATTGTGCAAGACCCCAAAGGATAAAATCCTGTGTCCACGCCATAGTTTTTATTTGATAAAAGTGTGTAATGCCTTATAACATCTACTTCACTGACTTCCGGTAAATCAATCTCTTTATCAGACAATAGCTTATTGGGTATTATATTCTCTAATGAAGCTTCCGGCACATCAGACTTTGGTAAGCTGTATGCAAACCTGCCTTCTTTAGAAATTTCAAATATCAGTTTATCATAACCCTTCATTATAGCACCTCCAATACAGAGGATAATTTATCGATTTCTTTCTTAGTCCTTTTTTCTGTTACACAAACTAAAAAACTTTTATCCATATTATCGTAGTCCTTGCCCAAATCATAACCGCCAAGTATACTGTGTTTCAATAACTCTTTATTTAAATCTGAAACATCGCTATCTCCTGTCAAAACAAATTCTTTGAAAAAAGGCTTATTAAAAGCTAATTTATACTTACCTGTTTCCATAATTTTATTTGCCGCGTAATGTGATTTTTGTGCACATTGCAAAGCAACTTCCTTAATACCCCTCTTACCCATTGTAACCATATAAATGGATGCTATTAGGGCATTTAATGCTTGATTGGAACAAATATTAGATGTAGCTTTATACCTTCTTATATGCTGTTCCCTAGCTTGGAGTGTTAAGACAAATGCCCTTTTGCCCTCGGCATCAACTGATTGGCCAACAATCCTGCCGGGCATTTTCCTAACAAGTTTTGAATTCGCAGCCATAAATCCCAAATATGCCCCGCCATAATTAAGGCTATTTCCAAGTGACTGCCCATCACCTACAGCAATATCAACACCTAATTCTCCCGGGGTTTTTAAAAGTCCTAATGAAATTGGATCCACATAACTTATCAATAAAGACTTGTTGCTATGTATCAATTTCTCTATCTCTTCAAACTCCTCAATTATACCGAAAAAGTTAGGATTTTGAAGTATTAGTGCAGCAGTATCTTTATCTATCGAAGCCTTTAGTTCATCTATATCGATTACACCTTCTGCCATCTCTATTTCTTTTACATTTATTTTTCTAAATCTCATATATGTCTTAATCACTTTTCTGACTTCCGGTGATAATGTTTTTGAAACTAATATAGTATTACGCCTAGTATTATCAACAGCCATTAATGCCGCCTCAACACTAGCTGTTGCCCCATCATATACGGAGGCGTTGCTAACATCCATATTCGTTAGATTACAAATCATGGTCTGATATTCAAATATTGCCTGCAAAGTTCCTTGGCTGATTTCCGGCTGATATGGAGTATATGCGGTATAAAACTCGGATCTTTTCGCTAAATGCCTTATAATAGATGGAATATAGTGATCATATGCGCCTGCACCGAGGAAACATGTTAATTCATCAATGCTTTTATTGTTACCGCCAATCTCCGCAAAATGCTTTTTGATTTCTATCTCTGACATGGCATCATCAAAATTTAACTCTCTATTAAAAATCAATTCCTTAGGTATAACCGAAAACAGATCATCAATGGATTCTAGATCCATGCTTTGAAGCATATACTTAGAATCAGCCTCAGTATTAGGTATATACCTATGCATGTTATTCCTCCTTTTCACAAAATTCTTTGTATTCCGCTTCATCCATCAAATCATCTAGCTCTGACTTATCGAATATTTCAACTATTGCTATCCAATTTTCGTAAGGATCTTCATTTACCAATTGTGGAGAATCCTCTAAGTCTTCATTGACTTCCAAAATCTTACCTGAAACTGGGAGATAGACATCCGAAGCTGCTTTAACTGACTCTACGACACTGAAGACATCTCCGGCTTCAAATTCCTCATCTAATTCAGGTAGCTCAACATATACTATTTCTCCTAGAGCATGTTGCGCAAAATCCGTGATTCCTATATAAGCTTTTTCTTGTTCTACTTTAACCCACTCATGGTCATTTGAGTAGTACAAACCTTCTAAAATTTTCATGTTTTTCTTACCTCCTTATATTTTAGATGCTATTTCTTTAATAAATATTCCTCTTATCTTTAACTTCCTGCATTTACTTATTATGTTTAACTAAAAACCTTTTATTCACCGTTACTGCCTTAGCAATCTTTTTTCTTATTTGTATTTCTAGCTCAGTGTCCAAATCGGTATGAGCACTATCAACTAGAGCAAATCCGATATTCTTTTTAAGAGTTGGTGAATGGTAACCCGTTGTTACAAATCCTATTTTCTTTCCATCTTTTAAAACATCATATCCATGCCGGGGAATACCGTTTCCTACCATTTCAAATGCAACTAGTTTTCTTTTTAAGCCTTCTTCTTTTTGCTTAAACAAAGACTCTCTTCCTATGAAATCTCCCTTATCAAACTTTATGAAAAAGCCGAGACCCGCTTCCAAAGGCGTTATGTCTTGTGAGATTTCATTCCCGTATAATGGCATAGAAGCCTCGAACCTCAATGTATCTCTGGCGCCTAAACCTACGGGTTTTAAACCTTCTTCTTTTCCTGCTTCCATTAGTTTTTCCCAAACAATCGGTGCGGCATCATTAGTTAAATAAATTTCAAAACCATCTTCCCCTGTATAACCGGTTCTTGATATCATGCTGTTAAAACCCGAGACCTCTACATCGCGTTTAAGATAAAACGGTTTAATCTCTGAAAGATCTGTCTTAGTTAGTTTCTGAAGGATTCCTTTGGCATTAGGACCTTGAATGGCCATTTCCGAAACCTCTTTGGAAATATTGATTATTTGAACATTGCTATCACCTTTATTTTCTATCATCCATTTATAGTCTTTTTCTAAATTAGAAGCATTTACTACCAACAGGTAATAATCTGAAGCATATTTGTACACCAACAAGTCGTCGACAACACCGCCATTTGGATAACACATAAAACTATAAAGTATTTGATTATCTTTCATAGTTTCAAAGTTATTTGTAAGTAAATGTTGAAGATACTTTAGCGCATCCTCACCCTTTACCTCTATC
>JALNWH010000073.1 GCA_023230985.1 Bacillota bacterium | reverse complement strand
TTTTTAATACTTTTTATAAAGATTCTGCTTATTGATTATCATATTTGCATATGCTATTATATGTTCATAAGTTTAGACAGTAGTCTATTTAAAGCAAACACAAGGGAGGTATAAGATGACTGAAAATAGAATGTTAATAGTGCAAACCAGTGTCTTGCCTGATGTTTTTGAAAAAGTTATCGCCGCCAAAAACCTATTAAAAAGCGGTGACGCAAATACAATTCAACAGGCATGTGCTATGGTATCACTTAGTCGCAGTACTTTTTATAAATACAAAGATACGGTATTTGATTATACAACCCAGAAAAGGGGTAGAATTGTAAATATCTTTATGCTTTTGAGGCATGAACCGGGCATCTTATCTAATATACTAAATATAATAGCCTCATTTAAAGGAAATATATTAACGATAAATCAAAATATACCCGTATTAGATGTGGCATCCCTGACACTTACCATTGATACAAAACACATGACCATAACCCCGGCAAAATTAATTAAAGAAATAGCAGATAGCAAAGGTTGCAAAGAAATAGAAATAATAGCTATGGAATAGGAGAAATATTATGTATAAAGGTTTAATTGAAAGATATAAAGAATATTTAGAGGGCATATATTGTGACAATATTGTGACTTTAAATGAAGGTAATACGCCACTAATCGAATCAAAGAATCTAAAGGATATTATAGGAAATAATCAATTGTATTTTAAATATGAAGGTGCCAACCCTACAGGTTCTTTTAAGGATAGGGGTATGACAGCCGCGATAACAAAAGCTGTAAATGATGGTGCAAAAAATGTCATTTGTGCTTCTACAGGCAATACATCGGCTTCTGCCGCCGCCTATGCTGCAAGGGCAGGCATCAGATGTATTGTTCTGATACCTGAAGGCAAAGTAGCTTTGGGTAAACTAGCCCAAGCTGTCATCTACGGAGCAGATATAATACAAGTAAAAGGAAACTTTGACCAATCACTTAATCTGGTAAGAGATGCTGCAAAATTATTTCCTGTTACTATAGTCAATTCCATAAATCCCTATAGGCTGGAGGGGCAAAAAACCGGTTCCTTTGAAATATGTGATGATTTAGGCAAAGCACCTGACTATCAATTTATGCCTGTTGGCAATGCAGGAAATATCAGCGCCTACTGGAAAGGGTACAAGGAGTATAAAACAAATAATGTAATTGATAAATATCCAAAGATGATGGGATTTCAAGCAGCCGGTGCAGCACCCATCGTTGAAGGAAAAATAATCGAAAATCCGGAGACCATAGCAACTGCAATAAGAATAGGAAACCCGGCTTCATGGGATAAAGCAAATGCAGCTATAAAAGAATCTCACGGTACGATAGATAAGGTAACTGATGAAGAAATCCTTGAGGCATATTCTTTATTATCCTCACGTGAAGGTATCTTTGCAGAGCCTGCTTCCTGCGCAAGTCTGGCGGGACTTATTAAATATTTAAAAAATAATAACCTTTCAGATAAAACCATAGTATGCATACTAACGGGAAACGGTTTAAAAGACCCGGATACAGCTATGGAGCTTGACATGGATATTAAGAAAATAAATGCTAATATGGATGAATTATCAAAGTTCTTTGTGTAAGAATTAGTCAAGGCACGAATATTAGAGCATTAAAAATATGAAACGGAGCGATATCAATGATTGAAATAGCTGTTAAAGCAACAACTGCAAATCTGGGACCCGGTTTTGATTGTATGGGCTTAGCTCTTGATATTGAGAATAAAGTTATTATAAAAGAATCTAATGAAGAATTTAAGGACAAGAAAAATCTAATCTATTTCTCTATAAAAAAAGTATTTGAGATTGTTGGGAAAAGCATTCCAAAATTACAAATAGATCAAAATATACAAATACCCATAAGCCGTGGATTGGGTAGCAGTGCAGCCTGTATTGCAGCCGGTTGCATTGCCGGCAATATCCTATCCGGAGCGAATCTATCTATAGATGAGCTGATAAATATTGGGACAAGTATAGAAGGGCATCCGGATAATATTGTCCCTGCATTTTTAGGCGGTTATACTATATCCTCATTAGAAGAAGATAAGGTTGTGTATTTCCGTCAGGAAGCCTTTACCGGCTTCAAATACGGTGTTATGATACCGGATTTTACCTTATCCACAACAGTAGCCAGAAATGCTCTACCCGACAGTATTCAATATAAAGATGCTGTATTTAATGTGGCCAAATCAGCCCTCTTATCTGCCGCTATGATTACAGGAGACGGTAAACTATTAAAATTTGCATGCGAGGACAAAATTCATCAACCATATAGGAAGCATCTTATTCCCGGATTCGATGAAATTACGAGCATGGCCAACTCTATGGGCGCATTGGGTACCTTTTTAAGCGGTGCCGGTCCCACTATTGTTTCCATATTGGATAGTGAGGATGATATATTTGAAATAGAGATGAATAAATTTCTCCTAGGTTTAAAAGGCGGCTGGAGTTTAAAGGTAATAAAGGCTTCTAATATAGGTGTGCAAGCTAAATCTATATGAAACTTTTAAGCTTGCTTTTAACATTTAACGACAAATTATCCATTAAACAATAGACTATTGGAACTATAAGTAAGGTTAATAACGTTGAAGTGGTCAATCCGAATATAACTACAATAGCCATGGGTGCCATGGCTTCCGCACCTTCCCCAATACCCAAGGCTAAAGGAATCATAGCAAGTATAGTTGTAAGGGTAGTCATAAGAATAGGGCGAAGCCTTGTAGGTCCTGCCTTTATGATGGCTTCCTCTCTATCTAACCCTCTTTCCCTAAGGGTATTTATATAATCTACCAAAACTATAGCATTGTTAACAACTATACCGGCAAGCATAATGACGCCTATAAAAGCAGGTACGCTTAAAGGATTATTCGTCAGCGCAAGACCGATTGTGGAACCGGAGTATGCTACGGGCACAGAAAACATTATTATAAAAGGGTATACTAAGGACTCAAATTGTATTGCCATAACCATATAAACCAAGAATATAGCTAATATCAAAGCCAAAGTCAAATCAGAAAAGGCTTCCATCATCTGTTCATCTTCACCTGTAAACTTTATCGAATAGCCTTCTATTAAATTATAATTCTTAATCTTATTTTTTATTTCCTTATTCACATCCCCGACACTTCTACCAAATACATCTCCCCTTACAGTTACATATCTTTCTTGACCTGTTCTGCTTATGCTCACAGGCCCTTGTTGTATTTCAATATGGGCTATGTCCATCAAAGGCACTTTTATTCCCAAAGGCGATAATATGGAAAGAGAATTGAGCTGTTCAAGAGTTTTCCTTTTTTCTTCAGGATATTGAACCTTAATATCTATTTCAGTACCATCTACTTTATATGTAGTTACAACCCTACCATCTACAGCAGTCCTGACAACAGATGCGATTTGGGTAGTTGATAACCCATAGGCCGATGCCTTGTCAAAGTTTATATATATTTGTGCTTCCGGCCTACCCTCGGTTATGCTCAATTCAACTTGCCTGGCTCCTTCCGTATCCAAAACAATTCTTTCCACATCCTTGGAGATATCCTCCAATACTTCTAGATTAGGTCCACTGATTTGAACTGATATGGCACCGCCTCCACTCATGCCGCCAAAACCCGCAGACAAATCACTTACTTTTATTTCGGCACCGGCTATGCCTTCAACATCTTTTCGCACTGCTTCTACCACTTCCGACGTGCTCCTTTGCCTTTCAGACAAAGGTTTCAAGGTGGCACTTATAGTTGCTGAATCACCGCTGGAACCGGATATTCCTGATAGAATACCTGAACTGCCTACACTTACATTCATGATACCAAGTTCCGGAATATCAAAAAGCAAATCCTCCAGTTCCTTTACTACATCATTTGTTCTATCTATCAAACTGCCTTTAGGCATTTCTATATCTACACTGAACATACCTTGGTCCATTGACGGAAAGAATTCGGAGCCTATAAAAGGTATTAGCAGAAGACTGCCAATAAATATACAGGAAACTATAATACCTGTTTTACCTTTGTGGTTTAGAACCCATAAAAGCACTTTATGATAAAGCTTATCAATACCGTTTATAACATCATCCCACTTTTTAAAGAATTTACCGGCAGGCTTGGACTTTATACTTTCATCGGATTTTTCCACTTTTAAAAACTTTGAACTGAGCATAGGTACGAAAGTCAATGCGATAATCAAGGAAGCTAAAAGGGAAAAGGTGATGGTCATAGCCATCTCTTTAAATATTTCTGAAGCCATTCCCTCTGTAAAGGCAATGGGTAAAAACACCACTATTGTTGTCATAGTTGAGGCAATAATAGCCCTACCTACCTCTTCAGTCCCGCTTAATGCCGCTTCTTTAATACTATGTCCTTCACTTCTATATCTATATATATTTTCCAAAACCACAATGGCATTATCCACTAACATTCCTACTCCTAATGCGAGGCCTCCTAAGGACACAATATTTATGGATACACCTGCAAAGTATACTAGTACAAAGGTGGCGATAATGGATATAGGTATAGCTGTAGCTATAATAAACGTAGTACGCATATTTTTCAGAAAGATAAATAAAATAAAAATGGCAAGAAGGCCACCGATTATGGCATTACTTGCCACACTGCTAACGGCCTTTTCTATAAAATCTCCTTGGTCAAATACTATATCAATATTTAAATCAGTATTTTCTTCCCCAATTCTTTTCAATTCATTTTTAACTGCCCTTGTAACATTAACCGTATTAGCATTGGTCTGTTTTTGAAGATTTAGACTAATGCTATTTTTACCATTTGTTCTGCTGTAAGAATCTATTGGCTTATTCGTATCCAAAACCTCTGCAATGTCTCTTATATATAAAACTATTCCGCTCGGCAATGTAATAGGTATATTTTTAATTTGTTCAATATTTTTAAACTCACCGGTGCTTCTGACTAACAGCTTCTTATCACCATACTCTATTGCACCGCCGGGCAAATTTAAGTTTTCAGATTGTAAAATAGACATGATTTGATTTAAGGATATTCCATAATTCGCAGCCTTTTGAGGATCTACATTCACTTGTATTTCTTGGGTCCTGCCACCTGCAATACCAACGGATGCAACACCTTCAAGTCTTTCTAATCTTGGCTTCACATACTCGTCTATGAATCGTTTAAGCACTATTTCATCCCGGTTATTAGTTAGGCTTATACTCATTATAGGCATCATGTTCGGGTCCAGTTTCATTACCAGTGGAGCTGTTATGTCATCAGGCAAATAACCTTTTATTAGGTCTACCTTTTCACGCATCTGCAAAGTAGCAAAGTCCATATCAGTACCTGAGTTAAACTCAGCAATGATAATAGAATTTCCTTCGCTGGAAATGGATTGTATAGACTTTATATTGTTTACTGTGGCAATAGTATTCTCCATAGGTTTGGTTACAATATTCTCTATTTCCTGAGGAGCAACACCGGTATAACTCGTTGAAACAATTGCAATGGGCAGATTAATATCAGGCATCAAATCCACAGGAATCTTGGATAGAGAAACTCCGCCCAACACCAAGACTATCAAAACACACATTAAAACAGCTACCGGTCTATTGATTGATAATTTATGTAATTTCATTTCAGCACCTCTACTTATTAGTAATCACTATTGTTGAACCATCTTTTAAGAAATCCTGCCCCTTCGTGACAATCACATCATCAGCAGCAATACCATCAAGAATTTGAATCTCTTTATCGTTATAAATGCCGGCAGCAATTTCAGTTTTTTTAACTTTATTTCCATAAACAACAAAAACATAATTCTTTTCCTCTTCCTTTATAACAGAAGATAACGGAACTACTATACTATTTTCTGCACTGTCAGTAGCAAATTTTACTTCGGCAAACATACCGCCCTTTACAGTGTCAGGCGGTTCCTCCAAGGTAACCTTCACCGTATAAGTTTGTTTTTGCATATCCGCAGATGGTGCAACAGCAGTAACAGTGCCTATCAAGGTTTTTTCTGAAATGGAGCCTATGTAAACTTTTACCTTATCACCTGTTTGGATTTTACCTATAACATTTTCGCTTACATTGATATCAATTGTATAAGATGAATCATCAATAATCACAAATGCAACTGTAGCATTACTTATAAACTCCCCGACCTTCAAATTATTACCGGATATAACTCCGTCTATAGGTGATTTTACATCCATATTATTTAAAGCATTTAAAGCAATATTGTAGGCGGCTTTAGATTGTTTCAATTGAGCTTGGGCTAATTCAATATTTTCTAAAGAACTTTTTTCTTCTAATAATTTATAGTTGGCCATTGCATTTTCGTACTGTTCTTTAGCCAACTTATATTGAGATTCTGCCCTATCATAATTAAACTTGGATTCTCCTCCAGCTTCATATAATATCTTTATGGTTTCAAAATTTGCATTTGCATCATTATAATTTATTTCTGCTGAAGACAAGGCAGTTTTTAATTGTATCATTTGCTGTTCATATGTACTTCCCGATATCCTCTTTAGATTGATTTCTCCCAATTCAACTGCTATGGCAGCTTGATTTAATTGAAGTGATACATCGGTCTTGTCCAGTTGAAATAATACTTGTCCCGTTTTTACCCTTTGCCCCAGATCAAAATTTATCTTCATCACCTTGCCGGGCTGTTTTGGTGTAATCATTATTTCTTGTATAGGCTTTATCCTACCGCTATAACTCACCGTAGATTCAATGCTTCCCACTATAGCCTTTCCGGTTTCCACTGTTATAGGCTTTTCTTCGATTTCACTCAGAACATCTTTGGATGCTTTTGAAGTGCATCCTGCTAATAATATCATAGCAAAAAATATTAATCCGATTAAAAGTCTGTTTCCTTTCATCTCATATGTCCTCCAAATCTGTTTGCAAATTAAAACCCCGTATTTTTCCTAAGAATTTAAAATTTTTATAATAACACCTCTTACCACACTGCTAAAGTATTTCACTTCTTCCTGATTCATACCCTCTAAATAACGAGTAAAAGCTTCTTTGCGTTTCTCATCTATTTGCTTTAAAAAATTCTCTCCATTATTATTTAGTTTTATTATGACTTGCCGTCTATCCTGTTTGTTTCTCCTTCTTCCAACGAAACCAAATTCACATAGTCTATCTACTAAACTCGTTACCGCCCCTAAGGTAACTCCAAGATAATTGGCAATATCCGTTACCTTACACTCATCCTTGGTCCTTATGTAAAAAAGCATATATAATTGGGTGCTCGTAATAGGAATTTCAACATCTTTTGTAATTTCCGTAAAAAGCTTTTTAGACAACTCATAGGTGATTTTATCCAGTTCTCTTAAATCACAATCTATTTCCATTTGTTCACCCTCTATATTATTTAATGATTAAACTATTTAACAGTTTAATATAAAGGTTTCTATTGGTCAATAGTAAAAATATTAATAATCTACAATAAATAAATATAAATATACAAAGTCTGAATTGTAACATAAGCTATTCCGGAGTCATAATTATTAAGTACTATGTTATTGATAGATAGGCATGTATATGCTATCATGGGTTCATATGTTTGGACAAACAATTAAATGACAGCTATTAAATCTAATATTTAGTTTAATTTTGTAAAGGAAGAGATTTATTTGAAAGCAAAAACTGATGCGCTTAAAGCGGCATTTCCTCATACTATTCCTATATTTACAGGATTTATTTTTATTGGCATAGCTTATGGTATATTAATGAACAGCAAAGGCTATGGTGTAATTTGGTCAATATTAATGAGTTTGATTGTTTTTGCAGGTTCTTCTCAATATATGGCTATTACTTTTCTTACATCTGTATTTAATCCTGTTTATGCCTTTTTAATGGCATTAATGCTAAATGCACGCCATTTATTTTACGGTATCTCTTTGCTAGAAAAGTTCCAAGACGCCGGGAAGCTAAAGCCTTTCCTTATATATGGGCTTTGCGATGAAACCTTTTCTATTCTATGTTCAGCAGAACCGCCGAAAGGTATAGATCCCAATTGGTTCATGTTTTTTATTGCTTTACTGAATTACTTTTACTGGTTTTTAGGTACAGCCATCGGCGGGATTTTAGGCTCTATTGTTTCTTTTAATACTGAAGGACTCGATTTTGTTTTAACTGCTCTTTTTGTTGTAATATTTGTTGGTCAATGGAAGTCTCAAAAAGACCATAAGCCTGCGATAATAGGGGTATTATCATCTATAATTTGCTTATTGATTTTCGGCCGAAATAATTTTATTATTCCTTCTATGATTGTAATTCTAACCTTACTGGCAATACAGCGAAAAAAATATGAATATGATAATCGAGAGGAGATTATGCAATGATTCTATCTACACCGCAAACTTTTGTTATACTTATCGTTGTTACAGCAGCTACAATAATAACAAGGTTTTTACCTTTTGTTTTGTTTAAAAACTCCGGAACAAGAAATTCATTTATAAACTATCTCGGCAAAGTTTTACCCTTTTCCGCCATTGGCTTATTAGTAGTCTATTGCCTAAAAGATATAAACTTTTTTAAACACACTAGTGGCATTCCTGAAATGGTATCTGTAGCTTTTGTTGCTATCATTCATTATTGGAAAGAAAATACCCTGCTGAGTATTGGTATAGGAACCGCTCTTTATATGATACTTGTTCAATTAGTTTTTGTTTAAATAGTCCATTGGCCATGTATAATACCGACTAGATACCAAGTATTATCGTGTTTTTCAAAAACTAATCTGAGACTTTCCCAATCAATTCCCGAAAATTGGGGGTCAAATTGAGAAAAGTGGAATTCTAAAAAATAACCCTCCGGATATGCTTCCCTAATATTATCTATTGTGTTGCCCCCTCCTATAGCCACATTATTTCCTATGACATGGGGATTTGCGAAATCTTTATCGTATACGAATTTATCATAATAATCGCTAAATGTTAGATCAATGGGGTTGCCGGAACCATCATAAAAGCCCCAACGCATGACTTGACTATCATGCATAAGACCTGAAACTTCTTGAGCCGTGAATACTTTATCTTGTTGTGTATCAACATAAAAATAAGGGGTAAATCTAATACCTTTTATGGGATGAACATACTGGGATAAGGTTTTCATATCTTTCCTTTTAATAAGCAAAATGACATCCATTGTTTGGGTAACTAAATTATTTGTTGAAGACAGCTTGATAATTTCTGCTTCCAAATCTTTTATTTCTCGTTCCAACTCTTCTATTTTGTCATCCTTCTCTTTTAATTCTTCTGTATTGTCGATAGGTTTTGGCGCACAAGCTGTAAATATTTGCATTAAAATTAATAGAACTACTATTAGGATATAGAATTTTCTCATATTATCTCCGACCTTTCTTGTCTAATCCTAACATATAGGATTACCAAATTAAACAGATATAAACAAAGTTGTTACGGTTATCTGTAAGCACATAGGGGGGTAATTTTCAACTCATTGAAAATGAAAGGTTACAGTTCACACATTTTATATATTTACATCTTTTATTGTAGAATATTGATATTTGGCTAAGATGGCGCTGTGGAAAGGAATAAATAAAAAAATATATCTAGAAAAATTAATGCAAAAAAGCTATAATGTAATAAATCAAGAAGTAGGAGTGAAAATAATGGATGTAAAAGAATTAGTTTTAGATACTTTAAAAAATTCTGAAAAGCCTTTAAGACCGGGCGAAATAGCTGAGGCTGCAGGCTTAGAAAAAGGTGAAGTTGATAAAGCT
>JALNWH010000072.1 GCA_023230985.1 Bacillota bacterium | reverse complement strand
TGGTGCACCCGGCGAGATTCGAACTCACGGCCCCTTGATTCGTAGTCAAGTACTCTATCCAGCTGAGCTACGGGTGCATTTTTTAACACAATTAATATTAGCACAAAAATCTATCAAAATCAAACATCAAAAACTACAGTTTATATCATTAAATCCTATAGGATTATCAAAGAGATGACACAGCGAAAGTTTTCTTTTCTGCATCCAAAATCTCTCTGATTCTTTCTTTTTCCGTGATAACCTTATTCGTTACTTTGGAATAGGCTAGGCATTTACCGTCTATAATTCTGGTCTCTAAAGTTCCTTTGGCACTTGGATTATTTACTAAATGGGGTGCGTCTATTATACCTCTCTTTATTATATCCTCTAATACCTTAGGATCACTCCATGGATTTTTGCTGTCCTGATATAGCTCTTTAATAGTATCCAGTAAATATTTAGCTTCACTTAGCAATTCATTTTTTCTTTCCCGGACTTCCCCATCTTTGCACATATCAGGCATTCCATCAAGAGTAGATCGAATAACTCCTCGTACTATCTTGGTGCTTTCAATTACTTCTTCAGCCGTTGCCGCATGATCCGCTTCGCTGAAGCCTACCACATGTACTATATGAGGCTTTAAGGCCATCATCATATAAGTCGAAGAAGCCAACTGTCCTTTTGCCACATCCAAGTCGGCGCTTAGACTTGCCAGTCCTGTTCTCACCTGTCTATACGCCTTAAAGTCATCGTCTTCCAAAGATTCTATCAACTCTACTTTGGCCAACATCTTTGCCAGATCCATTTTATGATGCAAAGCCGGGGGCACATTAAACATATATTGTGCAATATACTCTTTTACACCCATTGCTTTTGCATTATAGGCTGCTAAAAAGGCCATCACTACACCTATAGTGTCGTGTGCATCTCTCAGGCTCCAATGATGCGCCTCGTTAACTTCAATTGGAATATCCCATTTAGCATGCAGCTTCATAAGCTTCTGTCCCTCTGCGATTGATTCATGCACAGGTCTTGTGCCTCTTCCGTCTAACACATTGTACCAACATAAAGGGACTGCACACCAAGCATTATTAATGGTGTTCTTTAACATTTCTGCAAATTTAAATGTTTCTGACGTTCCACTATAACATCTTAACAAAGGATAGTTACCTCTCCGAGAGGCATTGAATAATTCTCGAAAATCATCTTTTTTGCGAAGGGGCACACCGCCGGCACCATCAAGCTCATGATTCATTTTTTCCCGGTTAAAGAAAAACTGCTGAGTGTTTTGATCCGGTCCAATGGATATCACATCTAAAACTCTTGATTCGGCAATAGTTTTAACACCTTCTATAGTATCTTCCAAAGAAGGAAGTCCAAAAATATGCCTTAGAACAGGATAGGGGTATTTGCTTTTAATCCTGCCTATAATGTTACTTGAATATGATGTTTCTACTTCTTTTAAATGTTTACCGCGTAAAAAATCTATTACATCATCTATATCCTCCGTCCCGTCAAATATAGTCGAGAAAAATGAGTAGTTTTTTGCTTTATCTGCAACAGGCTTTGTTCCGCCAAAAATCCATTTAATGTTGCGGAGTCCTTTTTCATTAATTAACAACTCTAATCTATCCAGTAAAGGCACTACATTCTTCGGTGTCAACCTATAACCTATTGCCACTACATCCGGATTTATTTCCGGTATTTTTTCAATCAACCTGTCAATACCCACTGCAGCACCCATGAAATAAGTCTTATGCCCTTCGTTTTCTGCAAGGCGAAAAAAGTTTACTATTCCGCCTACATGTACGCAATTACCGATAGCGGCACCCAGATACTTTTTCATCATACCACCTCTCCTTCTGATTCGAAAATTTCACCATAGGAAACAAAGCTTCTTATTCCATCTAAAGTTAATCCATCAAGCCCCATATCGGATATTTTTCTGCCCGTTCTTGCATAGTCTACACTATGAATTATAGAAGACAAGTGAATAATCGAATTAATGACGGGTGTTTCAACGCCCAAATATTGCCCCATATCAGCTATAGGCACAAGGCTTTGAGGTACATCCTCACTAATATACCTTGTATCCAAGGTGCCGGGAGCCTTTATCCCCATATATGCCGTTACCATATGCAGTGCATCACAAACAGTTGTCCCATATGCATCATAAGTATAACCAAGCCATTCAATAAGCGGCATAGGCCTAACACCAAGCATTTCGGCAATACGTATTCTCTCGTTATCCGCTTCCCCTATTATTTTTCCCACTGATGGTGTAATACCCTCAATATAGTGTAGAAAATCACCTTTAGTATCTTCAATCCTTCCACAATTCAAAATTGTAGGTATGGGGTGTAATATAGCACCTATATTATTAAAACTTGTATCCAATACACTGCCTCCATCGACAAATTCAGGTATAATATGGTGTATTTTATTTATAAATTCTTTTGTTCTTATTGCCGGCATAGCGGCAACTTTAACATGATTTTTTTTCTTAAGTATATTAATTTTATCTTCACCTATAGCTCTGCAAGCAAAGAGCAAGGTCTGAGCCTCAACTATGCAGGGGCATCTAAACGAATTTATACTTTTGATTATTTTAAGCATTTCCAAGGCTCCGCCGGTCCTACCCGGGTTTAATACGATATATTGTTTATCTGTTACATACGGAGCTATTTCCCGGGCAATATATTTGTGGGCATTTGCTGTTGTCGCAATCATTATAATATCAACATCATTGATGGCTTCTTCTATTTTGTCTGTAACCCTGTCCATATATCCTCTCCCGGATATAGTACCTTCTATCTCAATGAAGCCCAACTCTTTAATTTTTCTTATTTTATCAAAAGTACGATTATACAAGTTAACTTTATGACCCATATTAGCCAAGTAGGCTGCTATTCCTTTTCCTCCATTTCCTCCTCCAATAACTGCGAAACTGATATCTCTATCTACCATATACTGCTCTCCTTTCTTTACTTTTTATTCTTTTCACTGATTCTTCTAATATTCGATTAATTAAAGCCTTATAAGATATTCCGGCAGCGTCTGCCATCTTTGGCAAATCACTATAGACCGGCTGCAGTCCGGGTAAACTGTTAACCTCGATTACATAAGGTGTCCCACCTTTTAAGATAATATCTATTCTGGCCAAATCTCTGCATCCCAATGAATCAAAGGCTTTGGATGCTATTTTTTTAATGGATTTTTCCTGTTCTTTATTTAACGATGCGGGGCAATAATATCTGGTTTGGTCTCCAAGCTCCGACTTTACCTCAAAGGTATAAAACTTACCGTATTCTTCAGGAATGTCTTTAAAGTCTATCTCCATGATTGGTAAAATTCGCTTCTTATCGCCATTTCCTATTATGCCTACCGTAAACTCTCTACCTTTAATAAATTCCTCCGCTAATATGGGTGGCCGATATTCTTTTAGAAGTTCTTCAACCTTTTTTAGCAAACTCTCCTTATCATTAACAACACTGTCCTTATGAATACCAAATCCTGAACCTTCACATGCCGGTTTAACAATGATTGGGAAATTTAAATCAGTGTCAATTTCCTCTTTACCTGTAGCAAATACTTGAAATCTTGGTGTTAAAACATTATGATATAAAAACATTTTCTTTGCTACTGCCTTATTAAGCGCCATTGCATGTGTAAGAACTCCTGAACCTACATAAGGAATACCTATCATCTCCATTATTGCAGGTATTTGTGATTGCCTGCTGCCACCTCTTACACCTGTGCTGAGATTAAATACTATATCCACATCACTATTTCTTAGTTTTTCTATTATTTTTTTATCTGCAGTAATTTTTGATAACTCATAATCCTCACAAAGAGCCTCTTTTATCTTTTCTGCAGTAATCTGTTTTTGTTGATTAGCGCTATTTCCCTCTGTATCATTCTTTTCACTTGGTTTATCAACCAAAATACCTATTTTGTAATTCAACATAACCTCTCCTTTGTCAAAATAATTGAACTGCTATATGCACCTAAACCATGCATAGCTTTTATATCTGAAAAAAGTTTAAACTAAATAAAGCATCTTATAAAAGACTGCAAATTTTGTAGATTTATATCTTATAAAACCTTTTACTTTGTACTATTTTGTCTTTAAATTATGATAATTTGTCTCTCTTTTGAGATGAATAAGTCATATGAGTACACTAAGTACCAGTTTGTTAGTTTAAACAATGCCAAAAATTATAATATTTGAAATTAAAATAATCAGTATATGTTTAAATTAGTATCGAATAGAAGAAAAGGCAAAAAAGCATGTTTTCCAATAAAATAGAAAAGCTGTGGGAGATTCCTCCACAGCTTATTGCTTATGGAAACAAAAGATCTTGTATCTCCTTCTTCCTACGCTTACGAGGTTAGCTGACGGGTTCGGGTCGAAAGAAGTTGACCCTACTCTACATCACTAGAGACTCACCCCAAGAATCGGTTCCCCCGCTTTAAAAAATTCAGCGCATGCTCTATTCAATTTATACTTAGTTATAAATTATAGCATAAGAAGATGAATTTGTAAACATATAAACCAAAGCTTTACATGATTGCATTAATAGACCATCTTTTGTATTTATTTTAAATCATATCCAACATCACGAACATCAATGCCGGAATCCTTTAAATCTTTTATTAATTTATCTACATTTTTTTCTTTAACCTTTAATACTAGCCCTTTTGCATTTTCTTTATTAATATCAAACAGCGAAATGGCTTCCAATGAAATCGCATTACTATTTATAATACTCGTAACCTTAGCTATCTGACCTATAAAATTTGGTATTACGGAATATATCCTTGTACCGCGGTTATCTACGCCTAAAGTATCTAGAAGAGCATTGTATATATCTGTTCTTGTAATTATACCCACAAGTTCGTCATTTTTACTTACAACCGGAAGGGTGCTTATACGCCTTTCTTTAATTAGGGAAACAGCTTTTTCTAAATAATCATTTTCTGCTACTGTAAATACCCTTTTAGTCATTATGTCTTCAATAGGAGTATTCTCCTTATAACGGCAGCCCTTATTGTCACATAAAAACTGTCCCATTATATCTTCCTTTGTTATAATACCTACCAGCTTTCCTTTATCCATCACCGGTAAACTTTGCAGTTTATTCTTTTCCATTAAATCCATAGCTTGTTTTGCAACTGCACTCACTGATATGGTGATGGGGTTTTTAATCATTCTTTCATATACAAACATTTTTTACTCCCCTTTACACAATACTTGACTTTTTATCCTTTATTTCTTTCTATATTCTATAATTTCACAAAAAAATCCTTTATTATAAATGCAATTACCGGTTAAAATTTAAAACCATAGTCTAAAGAACTCTGATAGATCCTTTCCGCTTATTTCTTCACATATTTCTATAAAATCTTCGGTATAAGCTATTTTAAATTTATATTTATCTACATAAGCTTTGAGTATCTTAAAAAAATTATCGTCACCCAGCATTTTCCTAAGTTCATGAAGCATCTGCGCTCCTCTGCCATAAGCAGTAGGACCGTAGTCTCCCCAATCCTTAAATTCGGATAAGGATTTGGATAAAGAACCATCGATAGCTTCCGTTGATAGGGCTTCTTCTATATTACCTTCCACAGACTTCTCGTAGTAGTCCACCCCTGTTTTCTTACCATATATATATTCTGCATACAATACTTCCCCATAAGAAGCAAAACCTTCGTCCAGCCAAGCCTCATCTATCTGATCATTCCCTACTATCCCGTAGAACCATTGATGAGCGGTTTCATGTACTACCGTAATAATAAGGGCATCGATATTATAATCTGTATTATATAATTTATCGCTGATATAAACCAAAGTTGGGTATTCCATGCCGCTGGGAAATTCCGTCTCCACAATGGAATAGTCGGAGTAGGGATATTTACCGAATAGCTTGTTAAAAAGCTTTATAGACTTAACTCCGCACTCCAATGCTTCCTTCCCTCGCTCTTCATCATCTTCATAATAATAAGATTTTATACTAATGCCTTCAAACTCTTCTTCTATCATTTTGAAATTATTATTAGCTACAAAAGCGAAATCCCTTAGAGCGGATTCTTCAAATTCCCAAACAGTGTGATTCCCTTCCGTCTTTTTCCTAATATTTTTCCCGGAAGCAGCAATAGTATAGTCACTTGGCATCTTTATGCTTACTTTATAATCGGAAGCATCACTAAAAAAAGGATCCCCGATAGGATAGTATTTATCGAGATTCCAACCATCCTTATCATCATAAACTGCTGCAATAGGATACCAGTTTCCTAAATTAAAATTATTCTCTCCATAGCCGAACCTTTCCGAAGCCGGCGGTATATATAGTTTAAAGCATATTTTTAAATCCACTCTTCCCTTTGGTTCTACAGGTTTATCAAGTTCAACCTTTAGGATGGTTTCTCCCATTCCTGAAAAAGAATGTTTCAATAGTTTTTCGTTTTCACCTTCTAATTTGCTAATGCTCAATATTTCTGTATATCCGGGCTTAAAGCCGCTTCTATATGCGCTATCAAAATCATCAAACAAAAAAGGTGCAGTCTCTTCCTTTTTAAAAGCATTAGGATATACGTGAAAATATATTTCACTCATTTCAATATCATCATTATTATAATAATCCAACTCCTGTATGGCAGATAAAGTCTTATCTTCTGTATCTAGCTCGCATTCAATCTTATATATGCTTCTCTCAAAATTTTCTTCTTTTAATAAAAATACATCTTCCGCTCTCTTGTTAAAAAAATAATAATTAGAAAGGGCGAAAACTAATGCCAGTACTAAAATTATTATATTTCTCTTTTTAAACAATCCCATCAAACTCCTCATTACATTCAGTTATATTATAATATTTAAATGATTATAATAATATACTAACACAAGCAGTGACTTGTTATAAGAAAGTTTATATAGCTTTTAATTGGAAACATATTGAATTAACATCCTTTATTAGATATACTGTAGTTACAACAATTGAATTATGACAGAGTAGATAGTTTGCGTGAAGTGTTAGGGGATGGGACGTTGCCCCTAAACGAAAAACTTTTTGTTTGCGTTAAACTCATCGCGTTCGCTGGCACATCCGGAATAGTCTGCTTTCTCGATGTGGCAGTACGTCATATCATTTTATGAAAGGAGACTTTTTATATGAAAAAATTAGATTCCAAATCAATAGCTTACTATGCTTTGCTAATTACCCTAAATGTAGTTTTATCCAGAGTAGCAAGCTTCCGTTTGGGTGCGGGAGATGTTGAAATAGCAAGAATAGGCTTTGGCAGTTTTCCCATTATCTTCGGAGGTATAGTATTTGGCCCTGTAGCAGGGGGTATCATAGGAGCAGTCGGGGATCTTGTAGGAATGATAGTCAGCCCCATGGGTCGCTTCATGCCTCACTTTACTATAAATGCGGCACTTATAGGCATTATTCCCGGATTGGTCATGATAAGATGTAAAGAAAAGAAATGTATGACCTCCTTTTGGAAACTATGTCTAGCTATAACCCCCGGGCAAATCATCGCTTCGATATTGTTGTGGGCTTATTTCCAGAATATACTTTTTGGAGTGCCCTACGCTGTTATACTCCCCACAAGGATAGTCAGCCAGCTAATCAATATTCCCATATATGCATATATGACTAAAATACTGGTAACAAGACTTCCAATTGCAATAAAAAGTAACTAAAAACGTTCTATTGTCATCCCGGAGCAGACCGGGATGATTTTTATTATAGAGCCCCTATCTCCCAAAGGTATATTGATGCTACCGTACAATGCGGAGAGTATCTATCTCTATATACTTCAAATTCTTTTTTCGATAATTCATTTAATCCGTATAGTCTTTTTAATCCTCTTTGTATACCCAAATCTTTATAACTGAGTATATTAGGCCGCTGCAACGAATGAATTAACAGCATTTCAACAGTCCATTCACCTATACCTTTTAAACCGGTCAATATCCTTATAATTTCACTATCAGAAAGCTTATACAATCCGACAAAGTCAATTTCTCCTATTAAAGCCGCTTCGGCTATTCCTCTTATATAACCCGCCTTCCTCAAGGTCATGCCGCATTTTTGTATAGCCTCTGCATCTATCTTTTCTATATTTGTGGGAGTTATGTCTCCAATGAGATTTATAAGTCTTTCCTTCACGGTAACTGCCGCTTTGGTAGAAATCTGTTGACTGATTATGCTTGATATAAGAGAAGAAAATATATCCCCGTCTAGTCTCCTTTTAACCATACCTATTCTATCAATTTCTTTACCTAAAATAGGATCTCTGGCTTTTAGATAATCCACTTCTTTTGTTGTATATTCAAAATATCCCAATATACAAACCCCCATAACGAATATTTTTTTCTATCTCCGCCTATTAAACTTTTATAGGTAAATAAATGATAAAACAGGTTCCTTCCCCCGGTATGCTTTCTACTGAAATTTTTCCCTCAAAAAGCTGTAAAATTCTTTTTACAAGTGGCAGTCCAAGCCCGCTTCCCTCTGTAACCCTAGAATTATCGCCTTGATAAAATTTTTCAAATATATGTTTTTGTACCTCAGCATCCATACCGACACCCTTATCAGATATAGAAACAATTGCGTATTCTCCTTTTGGTTTTAGAGAGATTCCGATTGCACCGCCTTCGGGGCTAAATTTACATGCATTTTCTAATAGATTTATCCAAATATGGTTTGCCATTTCTTCATTTATTGTAATCTGTATCGGTACAAGATCAATTTGCAATTCCAATTGTTTTTTCTCTAATTGAGGCTTCAAAAGCAGAATGGCTTTACGAATTTGTTCATCAAGAAAGTATGTGGATTCCTCCGGAAGCCTTTCTGTGCTTTCCAATTTTGATAAAAGCATTATATTCCTCGACATCCTGGTCAAACGCTCTGTTTCCTCAATAATAATATCCAAATATTCCTCTCGCTGCTTGTCTGTCAGTGTGCTTTTCTTAAGCCTTCTTGCAAAACCCCTTATGGATACAATAGGTGTTTTGAACTCATGTGAAATATTGCTTAAAAAATCGTTACGTAGTTTTTCAATACTTGCAAGTTCCGTCGTCATCTCATTAAAACTAACCGCCAATCGGTTTATCTCATGAGGGCCGCTGGTTCCAACCTTTATATCAAAATTTCCGGCAGCGACCTCTTTTGTAGCTGCCACCAAGTCCCGTAGAGGATACAAAAAATGATCCCCGGCTATTATTGTCAAAAGAGTACCAATCAGCAAGCTGACCAATAACAAAAAAATTAAAATTATGGGAAAGCGTCTTTCCGCTAAGGGCGGCAGAACACCGATATTTAGCAACAAATATGAAATACCGCCGGATATTACTATGCTTATAAGGAGAATAACAAATACAAAAAGGACGAGAAACAAAAGCGTGGTAAGCTTTCTTTTTGCAACATTCTTTTTTGCTTGGTGCTTATCTGTCATCGTTTTTCACCGCCTTATAACCCAAGCCTCGCACAGTCACAATATCAAACTCAGGCCATCCGCTAAAACGCTCTCGTAATCTGCCGATATGCACACTCACCGTATGATCACCCGTTTGTGAATCATATCCCCAAATTTCATCCATCAGCTGCATCCGGGTAAAAATGGTGTCCGGATAACTTAGTAATTTATATAAAAGTAAGAATTCTTTTTGAGGCAGTGTATAACGTTCCGATTCCCTGCTCACTGTCAAAGAATCATAGTTTAAGCTTACTTTTCCAATAATTATTTTTCTTTCACTTACAATTTTAGCACGACGTAAAAGTGCTTTGATCCGTAGTATCA
>JALNWH010000071.1 GCA_023230985.1 Bacillota bacterium | reverse complement strand
TAAAAATGAGCCTTTGATAGTCCATTTTTATAGTTTTAATCTATTCTAGTTTAAGTATTTTCAACTACTTTCAGTTTTATCTATTTTTTCTCCAAAAGGTCTATTTTAGTTTTACATTTGGCCTTATTATGATATAATAGCTTTCCATTGCTCTAACTTATCTTTAAATCGTATTGCATTTGCAGGGCTAGTAGACGGTAATCTATAAAACATCAAACCTTCTTTTAGATACTTTTCCCCTTTCGCCATTTTAATGAAAAACTCTTCTGCCTTTTTCCCATTAAAATATACTTTTTTAATATTGGGGTATTCAATAAAAAAAGCTTCAAAATCATTAGGAATTGGATTAATTATTTTTGAATCACTGCTTCCTTCTCTATAACAGCTTTTCAATACATCCCAAATAGCAATTTGTTGATTCAATAAAAATCTCTTCCTATCCTCATAATCTTCTTCAACTTCCTTATTAAAAAGCCCATATATTATCTTCCAGAATTGATTTCTCTTATTCCCATAGTACTGTTTTTTCTCAAGAGACATCGCCCCAGGCATAGTCCCTAAAATTAACACTTTACAATCCTTATTAACAATAGGTTCAAACGATGTAATCATTTTTTCCCTCCTCAATTAAATGCATTACCAACTTTTTTTCAACACACGTTTTATCTCATTATTATCTAAAACTTTCGCACAAGACTCCCAATCTATATGCCTCACATTATCGTTATACCTTGTTTCAAAAGGATGTTTCTTTGGGACTTCATCTATTATCTCCATTGCTTTTTCTTCTTCACCCAAAGCTATGTTAATCCATACATCTTCCAAAACATCAGGGAGTTGTCCAAACACCTCTGTAATGCTTTTCAGCCTTTGAGATAATCTGCTATGGACCTTATCTTCTATTGAGTCTTTGTATCGCATATTATAAATATAAACAGTGTCATATTTTTGGCCTATCCTTTGAATCCTTCCTTTTCTTTGCTCCAATTTTGTGGGATTCCAGGGCAAGTCTATATTTATTAAAGAGCCCAAAGCTTGTAAATTTAGACCCTCACCTGCTGCATCTGTTCCTACAAGTATTTTTATTTCCCTTTTTTCTACCATTTTCTTTATAGTCTCTTTATCTTTTGTTTTAAAATCACCGTTTAAAAATATTCCTGAAGCAGATCCTCCCGCATACAAGCCTATTATTTCTTTTGGAAAATCTTTAGACAATTTCTCCCCTACCCATCTTGCCGTATCAAGATATTGAGAAAAAATAATTGTTCCTCTTTCCAGCCAATTTTCATTTTTTAATAATTCAACTGTTTTTTCATATTTTGGATCAATAGCTATTGTTGATTCCAAAGCTCTAACAAACTTTCTCAATAAAACTGTTTCCTCAGCAGTCAAGTCTTTAATATCCGTCGGCTTATTTATATCCTTTTCATCTTTATAGTCTTCTTCATCTTCCGCTTCCTCTATATAAGTATTCCATTCGTTTAACATCCTTCTGCCTGTGTTTTTGCCCGCTTCAATAGAACTACCAATCCTCTTTAGTAATAAGGTTTTTAAAAAACCTGCCCCTTTATTCCTTTGTCCAAGTTTCTTACAAAATTCTTCTGCAAAAATATAAGCTTCTTTTAAATAAGTGCTAAGTACTAAAGCATCTTTTTTTTCATCTCCAAAAAGTTTTACTTCTATCTTTTCCAAATAGGATTCTCCTGTTCCCGGATTTATTTCATTTTCCAAATAGGCTCTTTCTCGTCTAACTACATGCCTTATATAGGGATTATGGTGCTTGTAAAATCCTTGAAACAATATATTGCCTACTATTTGATGTTGAGTATCATCCAATTCAACAGCTGATTTTTTAAAAACAAATTCCTCATCTTTTATATTTCCTCCCATCCGCAAAGCGTCAAAGAATGGGCCTTCACTTTTCGGTGGTAATGGATTTCTTATCCACTCCCAATTTTCTTGGTCAAAATACTCCATAGTCTTTTTGCCCATAATAAGGTTTAAGCTTTTTGAAATTAAACTTTTCTTCCTCCAATAAGAAGCAGGACTCCCTAATACGCTATCGTTTTTCTGTGAAAGAATATTCATCAAATCCCAAAGCTCCACAGGATATAATTGAATTGGTGTCGCAGTAGCCAATAGCATAGATTTGGTTTTTAAAGACGCTTTTAATAAAAATTCATATAAATTATTAGGTACAGGGCTATGATGTTCCTTCCCTTCTCCAAGATTGCTCCTTCTTGCCCTATGGCATTCATCCACTATTATACATTCATATTCTCTTTTCAATAAACTATCTATATGGGGTGATTTGGCAACAATCAATCCTTGAGAAATAATTCCCACTTTTCTAGGACATTGTTCCATCGTCATTCCTCTATATTCCACTTCATTTTCGTCAACCCATGCTCTTCCATTCCATACAGCAGAAGGCATATCTAAAAGATTATTCATTTCACTTTGCCATTGCCACAATAGTGTTTTCGGTACAATGACAAGTATAGGCTTATTTCCATGTAAGGCCATAAGCAAAGCAGTCATTGCTAGTTGTATAGTTTTTCCTAAACCGACTTGGTCTGCCAATATATATCTGGCTCCATGAAATAACTTATGGTCTGAAAAAGCTTTCTCCACAAAATATTTCTGATGTTCCCATAATCCCGATTCTTTTCTATATACCGGCGATTCTACTGCAACTGATGAAACTTCTCCTTCATCAGCTTTCCAATCATCTACTTTATCAAATACTTTTCTCTCAGAAATCCTCTTAATATCTTCTATTATAGATTCTGATAAAGGCATGGCAAATCTATCATTCCATAGCATATCAAATTCTTCTTCCACCCATTTTATAGCCTCTGCCGAATCATCTTCCCATATAAGCTCATAATTTAACTCCCAAGCAGATAAAGATTCATTGACACTACCTAAAAAACAAGTCTTTTTCTCATCTGCCATAGTGATAACTCCTGCTTTACCGTGGATTAAGCCAAATCTTTCATTTGGTAGAACACGAACTTCCAACTTTCCTGAGGATAAAAGTTCATAAAGCTTTTTAAACCTGCCATGGGAGTTTTTTAATTCTTCAGGCTTGAAACTGCACCATTCTTTTCTCAAACTATCTTTAGCAACTCTGGCAGTCATCACATCTTTTTCATCTAAATCCGAATTGCATATAATCCTTGCTTTTCCTTTTATGCTTTCTATACTTTCGCCTGCCGCTTCCAAAATAGACGAAGAGAAATATCCGGCAATTCTATCATAGGCTTTGGCATCTTTCAATTTTTTATTGAGAAAAGAATCTGTCAAAGACTGTCTTCTTGAAGAATACCGATTTACCATAAAATCACCTCTACACTCCATCGTTTTTTATGGCTTCCCTTAATACCTTTGCATAATACCCTGTTTCCTTCCAATGTTCCATAGAACCTATGTCTTCTACTCTTGCTATAAATCCTAATATTTCTCTCATCAGGTTTTTCTTTCTCCAATACTCATTGTTTTCCTGATAAAATGTTTTTAAATAATTTATACCCGCAGAGGCTTTATCTTCTGCTATACAATCATTTATAGCTACTAATAAATGTCTTGTTAAAGTAGAGCCGAATCCGTCTCCACCTATAAACTGTCTTTTTAACTCAACTGCTGTTTTAAATCTTGCTCTATTTGCCGATGTGGAGTAAAACATATTTCCATAATCAGTAACGCCGAAGCCTCTGGCTAATTCCTGATAATCTCCGACTTTATAAATATTATTCATTTCCAATTCTATACCTCTAATGAAAAATCTTTCCTCATTGGAAAGCTCTCTCCAGGTAAAACTATCAAAGCCTTCCGGTATAAGATAATTATAGGCGATATTTTGGGCGTCGGATATCAATTCTTCTATGGGATTTTTCTCTGAACTATCTCTCCCTTTTCCCAACCAATAGGATATATCTATGCCGGCAATTTCTTTATAGGATGTGATTGCTTTTAAAGCTGTGGCATAAGATGCCAATATAAAATCCGCATCATTAAAATCCGGGTCATCTTTGTAATTGATATCCTTCATGGAATCTATTGTCTTTTTTACTTCATATTTTATTTCATCATATAACTCATCCTGAAAAATCTTTTTTACTTGTCCTTGTTTTTTCAAAGTGAGCAGTACAGTACCTGATACATAGTTGCCTGATTTTAGTCCTCCGCTTGAAGTCTCAGTTGAAACAGTCCATGCAGATACAACTCGAAGTCCTGCAGACCAAAGTATCATAGCCAGCTCTGCCCAAACTTTTACATCCTGATGGGTAAACATTACTACTTGAATACCGTTATCCGGCATATGGTCTCTCAGATTCTTATAAATCTCTATCATGCTATTATTGAAGTTCTCTCCTGTACCCTTTACAGCCAACACTCTTTTTGAATCAGTATACCAATTGGGAAAAGTCTTTTTTAGCAGAGTCTTATCCCAAGCTAAGAAAAACTCCGTTAGCTCATGATAATTAACAGCATCTGCATAAGGTGGATCGGTAATCCATAAATGACAAGTTTCCTTATTATTACGGGCATCTTTTGTTTCTATTTTATTTTTTATATTTATTAAGTAATTGTTTACCTCAATCCCCCAATTCATTAATAAATTAGTAATGCCTCTACAGCCATAATTGAATAAAGTATTTAAAGCTTGATTCATAAATGTATTTTGGGAATTTTCTACATGTCCCCCATTATGCCATACGCACAATTTAGAACTTCTATCTAAAATCTTATTAATCCCCAATAACCCTATAACCTGCTCCATTCGGTTCTCTGCCATTTCTTGACTAATCTTTGAGAATAAGCCGTTTATTAAAAGTTGTCGCGGATTAAACAGTTGATGCCAATATTGCCAACCTCTTTCCCTTTTTAATCGACTTGTTTCACGGCCGTCCTCAATTTTATCCGATGGTATATATCCTTTCCCTTGCCACTTTTTAAACCTTTCATTTAAAAGCCCTACCACTTTTTCTTCTCTTTTTAAATCTTCTTTTGTAGGTTTTGTATAATACCTTTCTCTTCTGACAATTCCTTTTTCATCCGTATATTCCTTAACATATCTTATACAATATAGTCTCTCTTGAAAGACATCATTTTCTCTGGGGACAAACCCATCTTTCTCCCAAAACCTGAGGCCATAAACATTCTCTCCATCTGCTCCCCTTCTATCTCCTCTTAGAGCTGAGAGAGGTGTTTCCAATTCACAATGGGGGCAATATAGATTATTTCGTCTTATGGTATTACATTTATCTGCTTCTTTAAACTGTGCTTTATCAGCATTTTGTATTATTTCTATATCAAAACCGTCTTTTTTATTATCTTTTAGTAGAGCTATAGTTTTCGTCCCTTTACCTATAATCCATGAAGGAGCCAACGGAACTTTATAACTACATTCCGGACATTTGGATTCCATACAATAAAGATATGAGTCTGCTCTATGTCCATCTTCATTATGCTCTATACCCCATTCTTTGATCACTTCATCTACTTTTTCGTATACTTCTTCCTGAAACTCTCTTAGTTTTTTAACTTCTTCATCACCGGCTCCTGCTATATTTAGAGAAGCCCATGTCAATAGAGATGCCACAGGATTCAAATCCGAAGCATATATATCGGCTCCTAATCTTCCCGCTTCAAAAGGAATGCTTCCTCCACCTGAGAACACATCTCCTATTTTTGGTTTATGCCCAAATCTTTTTTCGCCTAATTCTTTTATTAAGGATTGAAATGAATCTGCATTGGTTTTTAAATGTTCATTTATTTCTTTCCATGTATCTTTCGATAAATTCTCTATATGTTCCGGCCTATTGCAATATATAAGCCTATCATCATAGGACATTTGGTCAAAGGCATGTTTTTGTATTATTTCCTTGTCTTCTTTGCTAAGACCTTGTTTATAAATAGGCTGGTCGTTTTCATTTAATTCCATATATTTTTTTCTATAATCATCATCCGCCCATTTATACAGCTCTTTTTGAGTAAGGTTTTTGTTTTTCCTGATATAAAGTCCTTCATCATCCATAGTTAAAAGCTTTAAAAATATTTCCCTATCCTTTTCCAAATCATCAGATACAGGAAGAAGGACACCGAATATCGTCGCCCTGACTAAAATAAGAGGCTTTCTGCCCCACCACTTTCCCAAGCCTGTCAATGTCTGGCCTAAATTTGCCATCCTCTCTTTATAGCTCTCTTTTGAAACCTTAGATACGGGAAATTGAACCTCTATGAAGGATTTACTATAATCCAGCAATATCTCACCGCCTTATAAATCAAATACGCTTAACTGGCTTTTTCTTTTATCATCAATAGGGTTTTCTGTAATAGCATATCTTATGGCTTTTCGCCAACCTCTTTTGTCATCGGCATGGCCGGTAGTTGCATTAGTCATAGTAAAAAGCCACCATCTTTCTTCTCTGCTAAGACCTAACCAGTTTCTTACGGCAACAGGAACAAGGCTTGGGTCTGAGTCTTCTATGGCCCAAAGTAGAATTATCATTTCCTTGCCAAGAAGCCTGTCTATAGGATTGTCCCCTATTTTAAACCTGCTTACTGATATTTTATTATTCTTTAAAGATTTATTTAATTCCGTTTGAATAATATCTTTGACCAGATCCCATTTATGTCTATTGATTATAACTTTTGTATTGTCATAGTTTATTTCCGATTCCTGACTCTCTCCTTCATCCCAATGGAACCTTTCGTAAACTATTACTTTTTCATTTTTACTCCTTGGTATTCTAACCAAATAGTGATGTATGGTTTCTTCAGGCAGATAGCCAAAGCCGATTCCCTTTACTACAGCCACATCAATACCTCCTATTGTCTTATCTTTCCTTTATAATCTTCTATCTTTTCTTTTTTAGCAGAAATCCATCGCTCAAAATCTTCACCCTTTTTAAATTCAATTTCATTAATAGTTAAATTTGCTTTAAATGCCTCACCTTCAAATAGGTTGTTTAAAATATGATTCAATTCATTAATTATCTTCTGAGAGCTTTTTACCACAAACCCGCCGCCTATCATTAACTGAACATAACCTTTGTTTTTATTTGAATCATCTGAAACTACCAAAGTCAGTCCTGATAGCGATACATTAAACTTTTCCAATAACTCCAATTCCCTATATAAATCCGTCGCATTACTATAATTTACAGGTTCTGTTATTTTTAATGCTTTATCTTTGTCTATTTCAAATTCCCTTTCTTTTATCTCTATTTGCAAAGGTTCTGAAAAAACCTCTAATTTTTCATTTACTGCTATTGCTTGTACAAATTTAGCCCCGACAGGTACTATAAAATCATCTTCATATATTCCCCCGCTTTCTCTGGGATTAGAACCATCTGTGCTATAAAGTATTTTCACATTATCAGCTGTAGCTTTAAGCTCAATATATTGTTTGCCTTCTTTATCATAGGGCTTGTACTTGACTTTCACATTTTTTGACCATTCCACAGCAGGACCTTCTTCATGTTCGCCTCTGCTATCAACACATAAAAAGGATAGCTTCAATTCTTTGGTTTTAAAATTATTTGTATCTTCTACTTTTAAAGATGCTTTTGTAGCTGTTTGTCCGATTTCATAATAGATTGTATCTCCGTTTTCCGGTATCAGCTTCAATGTTACTTCTCCTATGTCCTCATCCTCATATACAGTTATTACTGTTAAAGATGTTTCCGGTGCTGGAGGCTCTTTATCTATATAACCGCCTGCTTCTATCCATTCGCCTCTTCGCAACATACTTGATTTTAAATCATCAAGCGCATCTTTATGATGCCAGGACCAGGACGGTAAAGTAGCTGTTCTTTCTATAATTGCATTCCAAGTCATTTGCCTTTGTGTAAATATTCTTTCTTCAAATTTTTCTCTAAATTCTTCTTCATCAGTATCAGCATCAAATTTTTTCTCTTTGATTAATAAATCTTTAATCTGTTCTTCTAGTACATAATTGTTCTCTTCAAATTTCATTGTTATCCCGTCACTTACAAGGCCTTGCCTTTTAGGATAATATAAAGTAACAAAGGATTCTCTCAAGCTGCTTACTAACTCTAAATTTATTTTAGAATATAAATCCAATGCTTGTTGATATTGAGGGTCTGTTTCCGGCAGTTTTTCTTCATTTTTCATTTTGTTCAATATGGAGTTTATCCCTGCATACTCTTTACCTTTAATAACAAGATTCTCCATTGAATTTCTCTGTCCTGTCAGAAACATTACTCTGTTTTTATAGGTCGTGTCTTCATAAAACTTCTTTAATGCATTGTTAAGGCCTGTATGATCTGTATTTGGCTCTGTAATGATTAAAGTAATCTTGTCTTTGGATAAATCAATTTCATCTATGGAAGGAAAAACTTTGACCTCTTGATAACAATCCTTTTGCTCCGGCATGAGTTTTTCTATTAGCAGCTTTTTTATTGTTTCTTTGCCAAATTCATAGGAATACCCGTTTACTAAATCAATCAGTTCTGCATTTACATTCTTTATATCTTTGAAATACAGCCTGTTCGCCTTATCTTTATATAAATACCAGGCTTTTGTACTAAATTCTTCTAATCCTTGTTTTAACCCTGTAATATCCTTCCCGGGGGCCGACATATAGCCTATTATCTCCTGGATAGGAAGACCTAGTATGGCGTTGGACACATTTCCCAAAGATGATACTAAAATTAATTTGCTTATATCTTGCAAATCAGTATTTCCTATTTCTCTATCTAAAAATTCCGCAACGGAATTGCCTTTGTCAGCTATATCATGAGATATGGCATTGGATATGCTTTCCTTTATGCCTTTTACATTTGTAACAGTTTGTCCATCGTTTAGGTTTATATCATAAGCATTTATCAGGTGTTTTTCTTTTGCTTTCATTTCTCCCGTATATAAACCTTTTACCATTAATCGTGTAAGTCTTATATATCCCCTGGTTTGCTGAAACCCCGGATTTTCTTTAAAACGTGCGAAAAGGTCTCTTATTGACGGATGAAAAGGGTATGATATTTGTATTCCTTTTGCAATTTCATCGGCGGTAAAATTTGTATAGCCCATTTGTCTCGTTTCATTTATGGACTTTCTATATCCTTCTATTATTTTATTTATGTTATCCTGATTTCCTACTTCTTCAAATAGTCTAGTTCTCAATATATTGTATAAATCGTCGGTATTGGCTCCTACCGGCTCTATATTGATTGCTGACCTTCCTATTTCATTTTCAAGTTCTTTAAAAGATTTTTGAAGGAGCTGGGAACCTTCTTCATAAGTAGCTTGTAAATCGGATACTACAATACATACATTGTGTAAATCAGCTTTACCTACAGCATTAAAAAGATTTGCCAGTGCCGTCGTAGTTACATCCGCTAAAGTTCCTGTTCCTATTGGAATGGTTCTGACATATTGTAAATAAGGAGGTAATTCGTCCAATAGTATTAGTGTAGGTTTTTCACTTTTTAATAGATTTATCCAAGCAGTTTGTCCCGGTGCCATAAGAGGAGAATAAAACTCTTTGAAATAGTCTTTTTTATTTAATTGCCTTGCTATTTCTCCCCAGATGCCAAATTCTAAATGGCTCTCCCTGCCAGTATATGCCACTATATTTATATCATCTGTAAAGCTTTTATATTTTTCGTCAGAGATAGAAGCCCTTAGCTTTTTATCTTTAGCCAAAATACCTAGGGCCAACATATTATGAGTTTTACCGCCACCCATGGATTGAGTTAATTTAATAACACCACTGGAAGCTTTTCCTTCAAATCTTTTAAAGGCGGTATCAAATAATAATTCCATACCACCAGTGACATAAGTTTCTTTAAAAAATTCTTCGCTATCTATAGAATTGTCCAAAAGATTTGATAAATCCAGTGTGTCGTCTCGTTTTGATTCGTCAAATACGCTTTCTCGCGGATTGCACACATCGTATAATGTTTTCAAGCCCATCCCTGCCTTTCTATTATAAT
>JALNWH010000070.1 GCA_023230985.1 Bacillota bacterium | reverse complement strand
CGTGAAAGGGCGATGTCTTGACCGCTTGACCAACGGGCCAAAATGGTGATCCACCGGAGAATCGAACTCCGGACACCATGATTAAAAGTCATGTGCTCTACCGACTGAGCTAGTGGATCATCTGATTTTGCACTCACATTTATACATTCTACATGCTAAGGCCACATTTGTCAATAAAATTTTCACCAATTTTCTAAGTAAGAACTTTCCACAGGTTTTAGTCTATTTCATTAATATAGTTTTTGAAAAATGAGATAGAATTATTATAATAGTAAAATGGATTAATTACAATATAAAAACTATTTTTTTGATAAAATATCCCTCGCCACTATTATCCCGGTGACGGATGATTGCATAAGGCCTCTTGTTATACCGGCTCCGTCACCAATTGTATATAAATTTTTTATTGCAGTCTCAAAATTATCACTCACTGATACCTTGGAAGAATAAAATTTGCATTCCACTCCATATAAAAGTGTATTCTTAGAATACAATCCGGGAGCAATCTTATCAAACGCTTCTAAAGATTCTATTATGGAGATTAAATATCTGTGAGGCAATACATAGCTCAAATCGCCGGGCACTGCATTATTCATAGTGGGAATTGTGCTGGACTTTTCCAATCTGTCCTTATCCGTCCTTCTCCCTTGTAATAAATCCCCCAGCCTCTGTACTAAAATACCGCCGCCGGTAAGCATATTTGCAAGCCTGGCAACATATCTCCCATATTTAATAGGGTCTTTGAAAGGTTCTGTAAACCTTGTAGAAACCAATAAAGCAAAATTCGTATTGCCGCTTTTTAAACTATCATCCGAATAACTGTGACCATTTACTAAAGCCAAACCATCTTCATAGTTCTCCTGTGAAACAACACCGCCGGGGTTCATACAAAAGGTTCTAACCTTGTTATCAAAGGTATCAGAGAAATAAACCAGCTTTGCTTCATATAAATCCTTTGTCAAATGATCCATTATACTATTGGGCACTTCTACCCTAACACCGATATCCACAGCATTATTATTTGTCTTTATAGAATGTTTCATAGTCTGCCGGGAAAGCCACTCGGCCCCGCCTCTGCCGGGAGCGGCAATCACATACTTTGCATATATGGTTTGCTCCTCTTCACCTTTTTTCTTTATCGTAACTCCCTTTGCTTTTCCATTCTCTGTAATAATATCTATAGCTGTAGTTAATTCGGAGAATTCAACCCTTTTTTCATTTATTAAATAATTATACATTTCTTGCAAAACAAAATATGCCTTTTCAGTCCCCAAATGGCGAACAGGGCAAGGTATTAACCTTATATTGTGTTTAGAGGCTTCATATTTAATGTCTTCTATAGCTTTTGTGTTTAATCCATGAACCTCACTTTGCACACCAAAGCTTAAATAAATAGATTCGGCATAGCTAATGAGTTCTTTAGCCTTTTCTTCTCCCATATAATCTGTAATATTTCCCCCAACTTCAGGGCTTAGAGATAGTTTCCCATCACTGAAGGCTCCGGCTCCCGACCATCCAAAAGTGATAGCACAGGGTTCGCAACCCATGCATTTACCTGTCTTTCTTGATGGGCAATTCCTGTCAGATAGTGTCCTACCCTTGTCTATTATCAAAATTTTATAATTATCATCATTTTTTACTAATTCGATTGCTGTAAAAATACCTGCAGGTCCCGCACCAATTATAATAATGTCATACTCTTTTTTCATTTTAACCAACCTTTATTAAAATTTTTTAGAGACCTTAAACATATTAACAGATACCTTTTATGACGTCAAATGAGTTCGCTTAATTTCTACAAAGTTTTTAAACGGTTCAACAATTATAATGAAAATAAAACATTTTTTTCTCCTATTCGCAGAATTCGTCATGTGAAGGGTTACAACAATTTATAAAATCTAATCCACATTATCCACATTATCCACAAAGATATGCACATATGTTCGGACTTTTTCTAATCTTATTGGCATTTCAAATCTTGCGACCTTTGTTTTTTTAGACTTTTAAAATTATCCACTATTCTCTATTTTCTGTGGATAACTCCGGTTGGTATGGTATTTGCTCTAGACAAATTTCGACTTATCGGCAAATTTGGTAAACTGCCCCAGCCATACCAATTCTACTATGCCTGTAGGGCCATTACGCTGTTTGGCAATTATAACTTCACCGATATTTCTTTTTTCCGTATCCGGATGATAATATTCATCTCTATATAAAAACATTACTACATCCGCATCCTGTTCTATTGCACCTGATTCTCTTAAATCTGATAAAATCGGCCTATGGTCAGCCCTCACCTCGGGAGCACGACTTAGCTGTGATAATGCTACTACCGGTACTTCCAATTCTTTTGCCAATGCCTTTAAAGAACGTGATATATCTGATATTTCCTGCTGCCTGTTATCATATCTCCCCGAACCTTGCATAAGTTGTAAATAATCAACTAAGACAAGACCCAGACCGTGTTCTATTTTTAATCTTCTGCATTTAGCTCGCATTTCTGTAACTGTAATAGCAGGAGTATCATCAATAAATATAGGTTTATCCGATAATATACCCATAGCCCTTGCCAGCTTTATCCACTCATCTTCCGTTATATCCCCTGTTCTAAGACGATGTGCATCTATTAAGGCTTCTGAGCATAAAAGCCTTTGGGATAATTGTTCCTTTGACATTTCCAGGCTAAATACAGCTGCAGGAAATTTTTCTTTGACGGAAGCATTTTGTACGATATTCATCATTAAAGATGACTTTCCCATTGATGGCCTTGATGCAATTAGTATTAAGTCGGATTTTTGCAATCCGGAAAGTTTTGAATCCAAATCTGTAAAACCGGTAGGTACACCGGTTATTTTACCTTTATTTAAGTATAATTCTTCTATCCTATCAAAGTTTGAGGACAAAATTTTCTTTATAGGTATAAAACCTTGAGTGGAACGGTCTAATGATATATCAAAAATACTTTTCTCCGCTTCATCTACTATAGAGGCCGGGTCTTCCGCATTATCATAACATTTGGAAATAATGATATTCGATGATTTAATAAGCTTTCTTAAAATTGACTTTTCCTTTACTATTTTTGCATAGTAACCTATGTTGTGAGTTATTGGCACCACATCCATAAGCTTGGCCAGATACACCGGACCTCCTATAGCTTCGATTGTCTTTCTGCTTTTAAGCCTATCGGTTAATGTAATTAAATCTACCGGCTCCCCGTCGTTAAATATACCGACAATGGCCTGAAATATTTCACTATGCACTTCTCTATAGAAATCATCTTCTTCCAAAATCTCTGCTGCTACGGATATAGCTTCCTTATCCAGTAGCATCGCTCCAAGTACGGATTGTTCCGCTTCTATGCTGTTTGGCGGAATTCTTTGCATAATATTACTCACTTAGACCACTCCCCTTGACCCTTCGGTTTTTTTACTTAAAAAACCTATTATTTCAAAAATATTTGTTGCAGGTATTATCCCTATGCCTTCTAAATCCGATACATCCTTCTCATTATCCTTTGGGATAATCATATAAGAAAACCCTTCTCTTATCGCAGCCACAGCCTTTTCTCTTACACCGCCTACAGCTTTTATATTACCGCTTATAGATATTTCACCGGTAATACAGCAGTCTTTCCTAAAAGGCATGTTTTTTATTGAGGAATACAGTAGACATGTTATAGCAGCTCCGGCGGAAGGTCCGTCTACATTGCCCCCGCCTATGCAGTTTACATGTATATCATACATTTCAGTATTTATTTCAAAATTCTTCTTTAGCACTGTAAGCGCATTAAAAAGAGAATCCCTCACCATCGTACCTGCCGTCTCATTGAACCTGATATTACCCCTGCCCTCGTGATTTGCAAAAGAAACCGCTTCAAGTTCTATCACATTACCTATAAATCCGATTATCCCTGCGCCATAAATCCTGCCTACTTGGTATCCTTCTCTTTTTTGCAGTGTAGATTTAACAGGTAATCTCAAAACATCATAGGCCCTATCATAATCTACAAAGATTTTCTTTTTATAATTTTCGTATAAACATTTGCTATAGCAATCCAGCAAAACATTAACTGCTTTCCTACCGTCATATACATGTTTGCTGATTAAATCCTTGGCATCCTCGGTAACACATATACTTAATTTTTTGCTCCATAGATTTACAATGCTTTTTATATCCGTAGGGCTTAGAGAGTTAAAAAATATTTCAGCACATCTGGATCTAAGTGCCGGATTTATTTCTTCCGGTCTTCTTGTAGTTGCCCCAATCAAAATAAAATCTGCCGGTGCGCCATCTTCAAAAAGTGCCCTTATATATCTGGGTATTTGTTTGCTATTAACATCGTAATATGAAGATTCAAAGTAAACTTTTTTATCTTCTAAAACTTTTAACAGTTTGTTTTGGAGCATTAAATCAAGCTCACCGATTTCATCAATAAATAGTATTCCGCCATGGGCTTCCGTTACAAGCCCCGGTTTAGGCTCCGGAATACCTGTATCAGCCAAATCTTTTCTAGCACCTTGATAGATTGGATCATGAACAGAGCCCAAAAGGGGATTTACCGACTCTCTTGGATCCCACCTTATTGTTGCTCCGTTTACTTCTACAAAAGGTGCATCTTTTCTAAAGGGAGAGTAGCCTCTTTCTTTTGCTTCCTTTAAAGCTATTCTGGCTGCCGAGGTTTTCCCCACCCCCGGAGGACCATAAATTATAACATGTTGGGGATAAGGCGATGCAATCTTGGATACAAGCATAGAAACTGCATCAGTTTGTCCGACAATTTCCGTTGAGTTATGAGGACGTAATGTATCGCCAATTTGCTTTGATAAGGAAATGCTTTTCTTTTTTTCTATTTGAGCATATTTTTTTAAAGTAGTAGGACTTTCATTATCGGTGTATTTATTGATAATCTGCAGTTTTAGCTGATCCATATATTCTTTTTCGTTTTCTTCCATCTTCTTTAATATCTGTTCATTTATTATTTTTTTCATATACATCTTGGCAGCATCATCAGAAAGCTTGTCCTGTATCTTTTCAATTGCCTCACTCATATCCTCATTATTTTTTATAATTAAGGTTTCGCCATTAGGATTTATTATATTCCATAGCTTTTCTGTTTTAACAACCGGATCCTTGAGGCTTTCAAGCCCCTTTAATTCATTTTCTCCATATACTTTTATACCATAGTTTACTAGCATATCTATAGCTTCGTTATTGCTGCATTTATTGCTTTGTTTCAATTTTAATACCTCGCTTTTTATTCTTCTACGACTTTTACTGTGATTTTTGATATTACTTCAGGGTATACTTTAATCTCTATTTCATGTTCTCCCAGAGCCTTAATTTGTTCGTTCAAAACTATTTTCTTTTTATCTATTTCAATTTTATATCGCTCTTTTATAATATCTGAAATATCCTTATTAGTTATAGAGCCAAACAGCTTGCCGCTGGAACCCGCTTTTGTCTTTATTATCACTTCCAATTGATTTATTCTTTTGGCCAATTCTTTTGCTTCCTCAAATTCTCTTGCTTTTTTACTTTCACTAGCCTTTTTTTTGCTATGGATTTCTTTTAGCTTCCCGGAAGTAGCCTCAATAGCTAAATCTTTCGGTATAAGATAATTCCTTGCATAACCGTCACTTACATTTACTATATCATCCTTCTTTCCCAGAGACTTTACATCCTTTAACAACACTACTTTCACTATCTTTCACCCTCCTTTAAGTATTCATCAACGGCGTTTTCTATAAGTTCAACTGCTTCTTCAATGGAAATATCAGAAAGCTGGGCGCCTGCAACGGTTAAATGACCACCGCCTCCTAATTTTTCAAGCACAATTTGTACATTTATTTCTCCTAAGGATCTACCGCTTATAAATATATAGCCCTCAATCTTGGAAAGAACAAAGGAAGCAATAATCCCCCGAATATTCAATAATTCATCTGCCGCTTGTGCAGCTATCAGTGCCGGATTGGCTATATTGTCCGGTATTATCGATATTGCAATATTTTCTTTATACATCCAAGCAGCCTTAACTACTTCCGCTCTAGCCAAGAAGGTATCCATATCATCTTGAAACAACTGTCTTGTCAATGTGGTATCTGCTCCTGCACCTCTTAAAAATGAAGCTGCTTCAAAAGTCCTTATGCCTGTTTGAAAAGAGAAATTTTTAGTATCAATGAATATTCCTGCTAAAAGTGCTTCCGCTTCTATTTGTTTTATTTTGGGCTTTTCAAACATATATTGAAGTATCTCCGTTACCAACTCACTGGTCGATGACGCATAAGGCTCAATATATGTTAAAACCGCATCATCAATAAACTCGGTAGCTCTTCTATGGTGGTCTATTACAACCTTTTTATCAATCTTATCAATCAATTCCGGCTCCATGGTAAAACTGGGTCTATGAGTATCTACAATTATCAATAAGGAATTTTTACCGGCTAATGATAAAGCCTCATATCCGTCTACAAATACTTTATCATATTCTTTATCTTCTTTTAACTCTTTCCAGAGATTTTCAATTCCCTTATTTATACGGTTCATGACAATATATGTTATCTTGTTGAGATTAGCACAACACCTATAAACTCCTAAGGCTGAACCGATACAATCCAAATCAGGCATCTCATGTCCTAATATGATTACCTCGTCTGATTGTTCTATCAGCTGTCTTAATGCGTAGGATATAACTCTTGCTTTAACTCTGGTTCTTTTTTCAACAGCTTTTGATTTACCGCCATAAAAAGACAGTCTCTCGTAATCTTTAACAACAGCCTGATCTCCACCCCGGCCTAATGCAATATCCATAGCCGCATTGGCAAATTTCTGAAGCTCCCCAAGTGTTTTAGCATTAACTCCCACACCTATGCTCAAGGTTAAAGGTATCCTATTGCCGGAATTTATTTCCCTGACAGTATCCAATATATCAAATCTTTTTTCTTGAATTAATTGAAGCTGTTTCTGGTTTAGATGCAATATGTATTCATCATTTGAGTATTTTTGTATTGACGCATTATTCATTGCAGCCCATGAATTTATTATCCTATCCAAATCAGCGGAAATAATAGGCTTAAACTCTTCCTCTACCTCTTTTAGCACTTCTTCCAAATTATCTATCTGTAATATCGCCACTACATTCTTTTCTTCAAGATATTTAGCTTTTAAATGCACAAAGTCTGTTTTATTAATCAGGTAAGTCATTATAATTTTTTTCTTAGTATCATCTTCAAATATATCAAAAAATTCGCAATGCAAATCATAATAATCATTCTTTATCATTATGTTTTTAAATTCTTTTTTACCTTCGTGCAAAATATCTTCCAATTCAATACCCGGTATATAATCATCAACCTTCTTATCTAAAAGATAATCCCCTTGATATATTAAAGAAAACAGAGAATTATACCAGTTTATACTCCCGTCTTCATCTAAGATAACTAAGGGAAATGGCAGATTAAGTATAGCATTTTTTGTTGCGGCATCAACATTATCTGAGAGCTTTTCTATATAACGCCTTAGCTCTTCCTTCTTTTGACTCCTTTCTTTGCTTTGGAAATATGCCAGATATATTAAAACAGAAAAACCCAGCAATCCCAAAATCCAATTATAGTAAAAGACTATAGCAAAGCTAAACCCTAATATCCATAAATAAATATTAGAATCAAGCCTGAGCATAAAAAAGCCTATCTTTTCCTTCATAAAATCCCCCCGTTATATTTTCTGCCTATTTTTCTAATATCAAATATAGCATCAAATACACCTACTAAAGCCAGCACATTCGCGAAAGTGAAAAAAAAGATTATAAGTAATAAATATTTTACAAAGCTGGTAATTTTATATTTCATAAGCAAAAAACTTGCAACAGATAGCCCTAAAATAGTAAAAACCCATCTTAGCAAAAACACTATATTGATAACTCCCGTTTCAATATTCGGTATTTTCAAATAAAAAGCAACTATAGCAAGTAACATAATCAAAAATAATCCTAAAACAAAATTATCAGGCAATCTCCATTCTGAAAAAGATTTAATATCTTCTATTGTATATTTCATTCTATCAAGTATTTTTTTGGAAAGCTTGAAATTAACAAATGAAAATATCATACCGTTCATGATGAAAAAAGCCGGTATAACAAGCTTTATTGCTTCAAAACTATCTTTAAATCTGGTAATTACATCCTCAATCTGTTCTTTTGGAATACCCATATTACTATATATATCAGCTACACTATCAAATGTTTCATTCATTGATTTTATTAATTGTTCTGCTGCTTGAGCCGGCGATTGTCCCAAAATCCAAAAGGTTAAAATGATCCCCGCCGCAGAGCAAAACGCCAAAACAAGACCGGAAGCTAATATATTTAAAGAGGGTCTTGTCTTTTTGTTCATTAAATAGCCCATAACTATCCCGGATATTCCAAATACTAAAAATAAATAAAGACCGCTATAAGGTTCTGTAAATATAGATACCAAAATGGCTGCAACAACTGCAGATACAAAACTTGTTCTAAAACCGTTTCTAAATCCCATAATAATTATAGGAACAGCCCAAAACATCCCAACAAGCGAAAGCAGCGGCAAATAATATACCATTATGCCCAAAACTGCTGTTAACGATGCAAATACTGCCCCTTCCACCAGCGCTTTAGTGTTAATACTTTTCATAATTCACTCCTACTAGGTACGTTTCTTTAAATAATCAGAAAGACCTGATAAATCTCCATACCACTTTTCTATTTCATGTTCTTCCAACTTGCTAATTTTTATTTTGTCCATAATTTTTGAATCAATAACTCTATGTTCAAATCCCAGTCTCTTTGACAGCACATATGTTGCCATTATTATATTAGCCAGTATATCCAACAAAGCCTCCCTATTTGCTTTGGAACCTTTTAGTAGATTATGAAATAATGATGCCAAAGAAGTTAAAATCTCAGATTTTAAAAACTCTATTATTCTGATATTTCTCGTTATATCCGTATCTTTCTCCATTTTATTATCCACCTCTCCGTCTTTTTATAATTCTATGAAAATTTGATTTCTCCTGCCAATTAAAATAAATACCCCGGAAAATCAGAGGTGAAAATATAGGAAAAAAACCCGAAAACTCGGGTTTTTATACTTATTATTCTGTTGTAAAAGGCAACAGAGCAATATTTCTCGCTCTTTTAATTGCAATTGTAAGCTGCCTTTGATGCTTTGCACAATTACCGGATATTCTTCTGGGAATTATCTTTCCTCTTTCAGAAAGATATCTGCGCAATTATTAACATCTTTATAATCAATGGATTCAACTTTATCTATACAAAAGCTGCAAACACGCTTTTTAGGTTTTCGCATTCTTCCGCCGCCACCTGAACCACGTCTATTCAAAACCTTTCCCTCCTATCACTATTAAAATGGGAGATCGTCATCCTCTTCTACAGGGTGAAAGTCCTCGTCTCCTGTATCTTCAACTTGAGACTGAGGTCTTGTATCTCCGGCTCTGTCTAAAAAGTTTACTTCATCAGCAATTATATCATAGGAATAGCGTCGCTTCCCCTCTTGATCATCCCAAGTCCTTGATTGAAGCCTTCCGGCAACAGCGACCAATCGACCTTTTCCTAAGTATTTATGACAGTTCTCTGCGCTTCTGCCGAAAACTACCACAGGTAAAAAATCCGCTGTAGGTTGACCTTCTTTTTTAAATACTCTATCTACAGCAACCGTAAACCTTGTGATAGCCAGTTGGTTGTCAGAAGCATATCTTATTTCAGGATCTCTCGTTAATCTGCCAACAATAGAAACTCTATTCAAAACTACACCACCTATTCTTATTCTTCAATTTTAACAATTAGATGTCTTAAAATATCCTCGTTGATACCGAATACCCTATCAAGTTCTCCGGGTATTTCCCGTCCGGCCTTATACTTCATATATATATAATAGCCTTCTGTAAGGTCTTCTATTGGATAAGCAAGCTTTCTCTTGCCCCAGTCATCAATTGTTTCAATTTCGCCGTCAGTTTCAATTAAAGATTT
>JALNWH010000069.1 GCA_023230985.1 Bacillota bacterium | reverse complement strand
CCCTAATATTTTCAGTATCTGTAAGCAACATTATCATTCTATCAATGCCTAATGCAATTCCACCATGGGGCGGCGTACCATATTTAAAAGCTTCAAGTAAAAAACCAAATTTGCTCCATGCTTGCTCCATTGTAAAGCCCAGAGTTTTAAACATTTTCTCTTGGAGTTCCCTATCATGAATCCTTATACTCCCTCCGCCTAATTCATATCCATTTAACACTATATCATAGGCTTTTGCCCTTACATGTTCCGGTTTATCACCAAGCAAATGAATATCTTCATCCATAGGAGATGTAAAAGGATGATGTTTGGCAATATATCTGTTTTCTTCCTCATCATGTTCTAAAAGGGGAAACTCTGTAACCCAAAGAAAGCAGTTTTTCTTTTTATCAATTAAATCAAATCTACGAGCTAATTCCAGACGCAACTGTCCCAGTGCATCAAAAACTATATGGCTGCTATCTGCTAAAATAAAAATTATATCTCCAGCAGCAGCATTCATTCTTTGAATTATTGCGTCTAATTCATTTTCTGATAAAAATTTTGTTATTGGAGATTTAATTTCTTTTTCGCTTATATTTATCCAAGCCAGACCTTTAGCGCCATATGTTTTAACATAGTCATTTAATGAATCTATATTCTTTCTGCTTAATTGAGAACCACAACCTTTGGCATTAATAGCCCTTATTGAACCTCCATCTTTAATAGCATTGGAGAATACTTTAAATTCCGTGTCTTTTAATATATCGCTTAAATCTTCCAGTTCGAGGCCGAATCTTGCATCCGGTTTATCTGTACCAAATCTATTAAGAGCTTCTTCATATTTCAGCCTGGCAAAAGGCAAATCTAATTCTATTCCCTTTATTTCTTTATATATTTTCTTCATAAGACCTTCGATTATTGTAATAATATCATCTTTATCTACAAATGACATTTCCATATCCAGCTGGGTAAACTCCGGCTGTCTGTCAGCTCTTAAATCCTCGTCTCTAAAGCATTTTACAATTTGATAATATTTTTCAAAACCTGATACCATCAATATTTGTTTGAACAATTGAGGGGATTGTGGGAGTGCATAAAATTTTCCCGGCTGCACTCTGCTTGGCACCAAGTAATCTCTTGCACCTTCGGGGGTAGTCTTTGATAGAAATGGTGTTTCTATCTCAATAAATCCTTTGTTGTAAAAATAGTCCCTTATCAGTTTGCTCACTTTGTGTCTTATTATTAATTTGTTTTGTAAAACAGGCCTTCGCAAGTCTAAATACCTATATTTAAGCCTTATGCTTTCAGATGCATCTAAATCATCTTCTATGTATATAGGAGGTGTTTCAGCAACGCTTATTATTTTTAAATCTGTTGCTATAATTTCCACTTCCCCAGTTTTTATCTTTGGGTTTATAGCACCTTCTCTTTTACGCACCATGCCTTTAATTTGTATAATATATTCATTTCTTATATCTTCAGCAATTTCAAAAAGCCGGCTGTCAACTTCCTTGTCAAATACTATTTGCACCAAGCCGGATCTATCTCTAAGGTCTAAAAACAGTAAACCGCCTAAGTTTCTATTTTTTTGTACCCAACCAATCAAATCAACTTCTTTTTCTGTTTCATTTAATGAAATTTCTCCGCACATATGAGTCCTTTTATACTTTGACATTTTAATACCTCCTGCAATTTATCAATAAGTCAATTCTTTAAATGTTTGTAATCACAAATAAGCAATTATTTATACCAAAAATGGATTGTTTTCTTTTTCTGTTGCTATAGTAGTTGAAGGGCCATGACCGGGATATACCTTTGTTTCACCGGGTAAAACAATCAGTTTATTTTTTATAGATTTAATTATTTCTTCAAAGGACCCGCCATCCAGATCCGTTCTTCCTATTGAACCGGCAAACAAAGTATCACCTGTAAATAAAGCATTCCCGCTTTTGATACATATACTGCCTTTGGAATGTCCCGGTGTATGAATAATCAAGAGTTCTTTATCACCGATTAAAACTTTATCGTTATCTTTTAGTTTTTCATCAGCTTCCAATTCTATGATTTTATCACCCATTCTATCAGAATGATTTTTTCTTTTGTTTTTTAACATTTCAAAATCGTCTTGGTGTATTAAAATTTTTGCACCGGAGTATTCTTTTAATTCATCTAAAGCGCCTATATGGTCGGCATGCGCATGGGTAAGTATAATATACTTTACAACCAATCCATTTTTCTGAATAGCATATTTTAAACTTTCAAAATCACCGCCGGGATCTATAACAACAGAAAAATTCGTCTTATCATCCCAAACAATATAACAATTTGCTTGATATATACCCAAAGGCATCCTAATTATTTGCATTAAACTACCTCCATTAAAACTTTTTCTTACTATCTATAATCAGTGTTACAGGCCCATCGTTGTTTATATTAACCAACATCTCAGCTTGAAAAACACCGGTTTTCGCTCCTATTCCTAGATTTGAGCACTTTTCTATAAAAATATTATAATATTCTTGAGCTTTCTCCGGTCTCGCAGCTTTAACAAAACTAGGTCTTCGTCCTTTTCTGCAATCGCCATATAAAGTGAATTGTGAAACTACAAGTAATTCTCCACTTACATCATAAAGAGATAAATTCATTTTTCCTTCATCATCTTCAAATATTCTTAAATTTGTAATTTTTTCAACCATATAGTCAATATCATTAAGCGTATCATCTTCACTTATTCCTAATAAAACCATTAATCCTTTTCCTATTTCTCCGGTTAATCTATCGTCTACTTTAACAAAGCTACTAATAACTCTTTGTACCACTGCTCTCATCTATATACCTCCCATTACTTTGCTCTATAAACGTCCATAACTCCTTCCAGTTTTTTAAATCTCTTAATTAATTTATTCAATTGTTCAATATCATTAATTTCCAGAATAAAACTTATATTTGCAATTCTGTCTTTTGAAGTTTTGGAATAAAAAGAGACAATATTAATTTGATTCTCATTTATAATTGATGTTATTTCCGCTAATAATCCTTGCCGGTCATTTGCTTTTATTTGTAAATCAGCATTGTATGATACCATGCTTTTTGTATTCCATTCAACATCTATAAGTCTTTCAGGTTCTTCCAATAAATCTTTAGCATTGGGGCAATCTCTTCTATGTATTGATACACCCCTGCCTTTTGTTATATACCCTATTATGTCATCTCCGGGAACAGGATTACAGCATTTTGAAAATCTTACCAGTACATTGTCAATTCCTTTTACTTTAATTCCTGTGTCAGTTCTCTTTTTTCTCTGTGTTACTGTCTTTAAAACTTCTTTCTCCAGCTCTTCTTTTAGCTTGCTATCTATCTTTTGACTCTTTCTTATTTCATCCTTTAACCTCATCATCACTTGATTTAAAGTAAGCCCACCATAACCCAGTGATGCGTATAAATCATCTAATAAATGAAATCCTAATTTTTTATAGGTCAGATCGAGGCATTCACTTTTTATTAATTGTGCCTGAGTAAAGCCTAATTTCTTTATTTCTTTGTCAAGAATTTCTTTACCTTTTTGAATATTTTCTTCTCTCTTGTCTTTCCTAAACCATTGTCTAATTTTATTTTTTGCCTGTGAGCTCTTCACAAGTTTCAACCAGTCTCTGCTAGGTCCATTAGAAGCAGCTGAAGTTATTATTTCCACAATATCACCATTTTGCAACTTATAGTCTAATGGCACTATTTTACCGTTTATTTTGGCACCGACACATTTATTTCCCACAGCGCTATGAATTTTATATGCAAAATCTATGGGAGTGGAATCTACAGGTAAATCTATAACATCTCCTTTAGGAGTAAAAACATATACTTCATCAATAACTAAATCTATTTTTAGCGTTTCCATAAACTCTTTAGTGTCTCTAACTTCATTTTGCCATTCTAACATCTGCCTTAGCCATTTAAATTTTTCATCGAATTCGCTTTGTGATGTTTTACCTTCTTTATATTTCCAGTGTGCAGCTATACCGAATTCAGATGTTTTGTGCATTTCCCATGTGCGTATTTGCACTTCAAATGGCTCACCGTCCGGTCCTATAACTGTCGTATGAATTGATTGATACATATTAGGTTTTGGCATTGCTATATAATCTTTAAATCTGCCGGGTATGGGTTTCCAAAGCGTATGAACTATTCCTAAAACACCATAACAATCTTTCACATTGTCAACAATTACTCTTACAGCAGTGATATCAAAAATTTGCTCAAATGCTTTGTTTTGTTGATACATTTTCTTATATATGCTATAGAAGTTTTTAGGGCGTCCTTCAATTTGTGATTCTATTCCCATTTCTTTGTTTTTCCGGCTAATTTCGTTGATTACAACATTAATGTATTCTTCTCTTTCTTCTCTCTTTTTGGCAACTTTATCACCAAGTTCTTTATATCTTTCAGGTTCTAAATATCTTAAAGATAAATCCTCCATTTCCCATTTCATTTTAGAAATACCCAATCTATGAGCTATGGGAGCATATATTTCCAGTGTTTCCGTAGCTTTTTCTATCTGCTTTCTCCTTGACATGTAGTATATAGTTCTTAAATTATGGAGTCTATCTGCAAGCTTTATTAAAATAACACGTATATCTTTTGCCATTGCAACAAACATTTTTCTTAGACTTTCTGCCTGTTGTTCTTCCTTTGTTCTATAATCCAACTTTCCTAGCTTGGTCACACCATCAACCAGCATTGCTATCTCTTCACCGAAAAGGTCTTTTACATCCTCGAAACAGTATTCTGTATCTTCAATTACATCATGCAATATTCCTGCGATAATAGTCGTGTTATCCATGTTTAAATCTGCCAATATCATAGCTACGGCAGCGGGGTGAGAAATATATTCTTCTCCGGAAATCCTTTTTTGACCTTGATGAGCATTTAGTGCAAAGTTATAAGTATCTTCTATAAGCGAAAGATCACTGGAAGAATTATATGATTTTATTTTGTTTAATAGTTCTTGCAACATAATAACACCAACTTTTATATAGGTTTTAATTATAATAATATCATAGCATAAAACATTATAATTATTTAATGTTTTTATCTATTTAATACAATATTTACTACAGTTTATAGGGTTCTGCTTTCTACCCATAACCCAATCTTAATCAAATATATAAGTTTTATAGATACATACTGTAGTATTGTATATATCATTTTTATAGAAAAAAAAGCTCCAAATTTATTATATGAAGCCTTTTATAGTTTAAAAATTAATAATTCGACTGATTTAATGCTTATACTTTATAATTGAACTTATATCATATTTATCCAGACTCTTTCTTCCCATCAAATCTTCCAGTTCAATCAAGAAACCAATATGTACAACTTCTCCGCCAAGTTTTTCAATCATTTTTACAGTAGATAGAATTGTACCGCCGGTTGCTAACAAATCATCTACTATAGCTACCCTATCACCTTTTTTTATAGCATCTTTATGAATTTCCAGAATATCTGTACCATATTCCAACTCATATTCATATTTTAGGGTTTCGGCAGGCAATTTGCCGGGTTTTCTCACAGGTACAAAACCTATACCAAGTTCATAAGCGATAGCTGCACCAAGAATAAAGCCTCTAGCCTCCGGTCCTATGATTATATCAACATTTAAATCTTTAATAAAATCTGTCATAACTTTAACAGAATATTTGAAAGCTTCCCCATCTTTTAAAAGTGTAGTAACATCTTTAAAGCTTATTCCTTCTTTTGGAAAATCTTCAATGATTCTTATGTATTCTTCCAAATTCATTGTGATACCTCCATATCATTTGTACTTGGATATCTTTAAATCTTTTATATGTAATTGTATATTTTCCTCTCCGTTCCATGTATTCATTTCCACACTACATATTATATCAACTTTCCGGTTAACTTCAATATGATTAGCAACAAAACCCATATTAAAGCCTATACCGCTAAGGTATTCTTTCCCATTGAACATCTTTAAACTAAGATGTTTACCGTCTAATCCTACTGTTTTTACTTCTTTTAAGATTAAAAATCTATAAACAAAAAGTGGTTTTGGGTTTCCGGCACCAAAGGGCTCTAGTTTTTGTATCTCATTATAAATATTGACTAAATTTATTTTATTATCAAGTTTATAGTCAACAAGTATTTCATGGTAAAAAGGTTTATCTTTTTTAAACTTGTGAACAATGGCATTTATTTTTTCTCGAAAGTCTTTTATTAATCTTTTTTCAATAGTTAAACCGGCAGCTAATTCGTGTCCCCCATATTTTACAAGTAACTCCTTACATGCGCTTAAAGTCTCACATATGTTTAAACCGTTTATACTTCTTGCGGAACCTTTACCTATTTCATTTTCTATTGAAATTATTATCGAAGGCTTATTAAATTTTTCTGTAATTCTTGAAGCAATTATACCGACAACTCCTACATGCCACGAAGAATCGTCTAATACTATTACATGTTCTTCTTTTAAATCCATTTCATTTTTAATTTTTTTCAAAGCAGTTTCAAGCATATTGTTTTCAATTTGTTGTCTGTTATAGTTTAATTCATTCAACATTTTTGCTATTTCATATGCTCTTGCATCATCTTTGGTTGTCAAAAGTTCCACTACTATATTAGCATGTTTTAGTCTCCCCGCAGCATTTATTCTGGGTGCAATTATAAAGCCTAAATGATATGTATTTAAATCAGTTAATTCAATATCGCATACATTTATTAATGCCTTTAACCCTCGATTTGTGGTCTTCTTTGCCTGTTCAATACCTTTTTGCACTATTACTCTATTCTCGCCGGTTAACGTCACTACGTCAGCTACAGTGGCTAAAGCAGTCAAATCCAAAAACTCTAAAGCGTAATCTTTCAATAATAATTTTTCTGATAATGCAGTTATAATTTTAAATACAATTCCGGCACCGGCCAAATCTTTAAAGGGATATTTGCATTGTTTCTGATTTGGATTAATAATAGAATAGGCAGCAGGTAGGATATCGCTGCATTCGTGGTGGTCAGTTATTATGACATCAATATTTAAATCATTTGCCAAATTTACTTCATCAACTGATCTTATACCGCAATCTACCGTTATTATAAGCTTTACATCAAGGTCTTTTATTTTTTTTATTGCTTCTGAGTTTAAACCATAACCTTCTTCCAATCTATCGGGTATATAATAAATAGCATTACCTTTTAATTTTTTTATAAGACTATAGAGCATTGCAACACTTGTAATACCATCTACATCATAATCCCCGTATATACATATTTTTTCTTTTTCCAGAATAGCTTTCTCAATTCGATTTAATGATTTGCTCATATCAAACATTTCAAAAGGATTATGTAGTTGAGAAATATCCGGATTCAAATAGCTCTCAGCTTTTTCTATTGAATCAATATTTCTGTTTATTAACAATCTAGCTAAGGTTTCTGAAATCTCAAATTCTTTTACAAAGTTGTCTATATTCGAATAATCTTTATTATAGGAAATCCATTTTTTCAAACCATCACCCACACATCATTCTAATTTAATTTCATCTTCTATCTTTGTTATTTCATCAACTGCATCAGGTTCTTCGTTGTTTTTTAGAATGCTCAGCTCTTGTTCCATATTTTTAATTTTATTCTTTAATTCCGCTATTTTTAAGCTATTGCGGATTCTTCTAGCGACATCAAATGGTACCATTACAAGAATTCCAATTAGGGCTGATCCTAGTATTACAACCGCCTGGGAAAGGTTTAGCTTGTACCACAAAAGATTAATCGTTATTACTGAAGAATTCTGCAATGCAAATACAGCTATAAACATAGCAAAAATCATTGATAACACAATAATAAACTGCATTTTTTCACACCTTTCTTTTTTTATTTAAAACAAGTGTAAAATAAAAGCTTAAGTAACAGCCATGGCTGTTACTTAAGCTTTTAGTGAGCAGATTTTACTTTTATATTATTTCTTAGAAAAAGCCATACAGAGCTTGCCAAAAATACTGACGAATACGTACCGCTAATCAACCCTATTATTAAAGGCAAAGCAAATTCTTTTACTGCCGGTACACCTAAGATATATAAAGTACCAATAGTAATAAACGTTGTTAGGGAAGTATTTATTGACCTTGCTAAAGTTTGGTTAATGCTATTATTAACCACTTGCTCCGGATCAACTCTTCTAACTGTCTTCATGTTTTCTCTAATCCTGTCAAATATAACAATAGTTGCATTAATAGAGTAACCAACAATGGTTAGGATAGCTGCTATAAAGGAGCTGTTTACAGGAATTTTCATGGCACCGTAAAAAATTGTCATTATAATCACATCGTGCAGTAATGTAAAAATCGATGCTAAGCCAAATCTCCACTCAAATCTAATTGAAATATAGATAAGAATCCCCAAATTTGCTACTAACAAAGCTAATATAGCTTGTTTTTTGAGCTCTGAACCAATAGATGGACCTATAGATTCAAAATTAATGTTTTTAGAAGTAACATTTAATTCACTATCAAATTTTTCTAACAAATCTCTTCTCGTATCATCATCAAATTCCAATTTAGTCCTAACTATCACTTCATCTTTTTCGTTTCCTGCATAAGTTATCGTTGCTTCTTTATCATATTTATCCATTATATTCTTAACTTCTTGTACGTCAAACTTCCTTCCGATTCTTGCCTGCAGCGAAGTACCACCAGTAAAATCAATACCCAGATTTAAACCGCCGTTGATAAATGAAAGAACCAAGCCCAGAGCAATAATTATTCCGGAAATAACAAACCAAGTTTTTTTGAGTTTCAAAATATCATATGTTTTCATAAAACTTCCTCCTACGCTCCATAAAACTTTTTGTCTTTTATTAAATTTGTGCCCTCAAAAAGTTTCATTAACTGTTTTGTAACTACTATTGCTGTAAACATACTTGCCAAAATACCTATTGATAACGTGACAGCAAATCCCTTAATTGGTCCTGCCCCCAAGTAAAAAAGTACTATTGCAGCAATTAAAGTAGTTATATTAGAATCAAAAATAGCTAAAAAAGCTCTTCTGAACCCGGAATCAATAGAAGACCTGATGGTCTTGCCCATATTGAGCTCCTCTTTAATTCTTTCAAAAATAATTACATTAGCATCCACTGCCATTCCTATAGATAGTATAAGTCCTGCAATACCCGGTAAGGTTAAAGTCGCTTTAATAGCTGCCAAAGTGATTAATACGATACTGATATATAATACTAATGCTATACTGGCAATAAGTCCGGGCAATCTATAGTATATAATCATAAATAAGAAAACCAGTAATATTCCAATTTTACCTGCTGTTAAACTTTTTTCAAAAGAATTTGCTCCCAACTCAGGACCTATGCTTGTGACTTGCAACGTTTTCAGTTCTACAGGTAAAGCACCTGCTCTAATCAACATAGCTAAATCCCCGGCTTCTTCAATAGTCATACTACCGGATATTTGGCATTTGCCATCTGTAATAGGCTCGGAAACACTTGGTGCCGAAATAATATTATCATCTAATAATATAGCTATAATCTTTCCTACATTATTTCTTGTACTTTCCGCGAATTTCTTTGCGCCCTCGGGATTCAATTCCAAGGAAACAACCGCTATTTGCATTTTCGTTGCAGGATCGTTTGAATAAGCAGCTTTCGCATCCTTGATATCGTTTCCTGTTATCACTACATTTTCAGCCTCATCCATAAATCGTAATTGAGCTGTTTTACCAATTATCTCTAAGGCTCTTTGTGTATCCTGTATCTCCGGTAAACCTACTCTAATTCTTTTACCGCCTTGGCGTGTAATTACCGGTTCGGTTACCCCTAGATTGTCAATACGTTCTCTAATTGTAGCTACAGCTCTTTCCATCTTTTCATCGGTAATGGGATCCTCAGGAGTGCCTTGTGCTTCTAAAACAACATCCGCACCGCCTCTTAAATCCAAACCAAGCTTTATTTGATTTTTAACAGGTAATACTTCATATTTTCCAATATTTATTCCATATGACGCTACAAATGCAATAATCCCTATTAATAATACAATTGCTACAAATTTAATTGTGCTTCCTGAATTCATCCGTACTCCCCCTTTAAAAGTTCACATTGGTAATTATATTACTTTTCATATGCCT
>JALNWH010000068.1 GCA_023230985.1 Bacillota bacterium | reverse complement strand
GGAGACATTCCTACCCAGTCGATTGGGTGCATTCCCCCTCCAATTATAACTCCATTAGCTATAGATGTAAATGCACCTATGTCACAATGTGAGATCTCGCAATTATATCCACAAAAAGAATATTTATCCATATTGACATTCACTAAATTACATCCTGACTCAACTTTTGATGTTGGGTGGATATTGCAATTTTTTAATGCACTACCTCTGAGTTTTTTGAGGATTTTTGACCAAAGATAAAGAAGTTTATTCATTGTTCATATATAAAATTTCTAAACCATAATTTAATTGAGACTAGCTTAAACAAAGATATTATTCCAACTGTTTAAATTAAAGTGTTTTTATAAAGAAAATTTTATTGCAAAATAGATAATATTTTTTCTGTCTGTTTTATATTGTTCTTCTCTTTCATTACAAATTTTTTCGCATTAGAACCAAAATCATGTAAGGATTTGCTGTTTTTTTTCAAAATTTCAAATAAATTATTTTTTAACCCCATTACATTTTCTTCAGTAATAAAAAATACATATGGAAAATGATCTTTCGGTATCCCAGGAAGTTTTGTTGTAAGTAGTGGTGTACCTGTTGACATATACTCCATGTTTTTAGATGGAAATGAATATAAGGTGAATATTTCATGAGATGGTCTTGGATTAACAAGAAGTGTGGATTTTATTAATACTTTTAGCAGTTCATCGTGAGCTAATACACCTTGATATTTAACTCTTTCATCCAATGCTTCATAATGTTTGATCTCATCTACAAAAGGACCTGTTCCGTAAAGCCATAATCTTAAATCATCATCAGGTAGTAATATGAATGCTTCGATAAGTGTTTTAATTCCATATCTTTCATATAATGCTCCAGCGTAAACAAGCACACGTTCTTCAAATTTATCTTCTAACAGGTTTTGTTTTTTATTAAATTCCCAGTTAGCGAAACCTTCAATTACTACTGATGGTCTATTTTTTTTATTCAAGGCTTCATTAAGATATTTGGTAAGACATACATAATAATCAAAGTTTAAAATTATAGCAATTTTATTTCTTACCTTAGCCTTAAAAGTTGTATGGCGTACACTTTCGCCTGGCATATCTGTTATGAATGTAAGTACTTTTATATTTCGAATTTTTGCGGCAAAAACTACTGCAGCATTTAATGATAAACGCAAATAATCGGTAACAATTATATTCTGTTCCTTTCTTGGAAACCTATATAATAGGACATGAAAAAAAACATAGCAAAAAGTAAATAAATTTCCAAACAAGCCAATATTTATCATGGGTAATGATTTGTAAATAATTCCATTCTCTCTATCTTCTTCAGATTTCCAGAACTTCTTATTTTGTTCATGATGATTGACAGGCAATAAAGTATTCACACGCACAGTGATTCCTTTGTGTGCATTTAAACCTTCTACTATAAGTTTATGAAACATTTGAGTAGCTGTACCAGAGGTAACCTTATGTTTATGAAACAATAAATCATATACACGCTCAGAACAGAGCGTGTTATAAACATAAAAATTTGTTTTATTTGTTTGGTCAAGCATGATAATTCAAGTTTTTTAAAACATATTCGGAACAAAGGGTTGATATGAGGAGGGTTTTCATGTAAGAAGATTTGTTATTTTACATCCAATGACTAGCACTAAAAATAGTTTGGTATTTATAAAAAAACTCATGCCATATTCCGATAGGATTAAAAAATTCAAAAAAACTTTTGAGTGTTATTAAAATATAACCCGCCAGCAATCCATATCGTAACATCCTATTCTTTATAGTACCAAACATGGCAGGATATACTATAATAGAAAATATTGAGAAATAATAGGCTAATCTGCTTGTATATGGAGAAATATCACCAAACATCTCAAATAAGGGTGCAAAAGCTAACATAAGAAATATTCGTTTCATTTTAACGTTTTGATGTTTCTGATTGTCAAGTAAAAAGAAATACATAATCATTGCAAACAAAACCCCTAAACCCGATCCAATTGATCCTTTATCTCTAAAAAGGTATGTTTGATACTTTTCAAACTGTTCTAATTCAATTAGTTTAAAAAACAAATTCCCTAATAAATCAACTGCAAAAAAATACATAACGAGATACATAAGAAACCACACACCGGCTCCCTTTCTACTTAGATTAATATTCAATACAGCAATTCCCGCAAATGGTAAAAGAATCAAAGCACTTCGATGGAATAACGATGATAGAAGTATTAGCAGAATTGAAACTATCCATTTTCTATTAAGAAGTAATTCAAAAGCTATCATAAAAACACACACAGCAAGAAATTGCCTCATCATAGAAGATGTAACAAGCATAAAGGCTACACTCAAAGTAAAGATAAAAACAGATAGCCAATACCACTCTTTTCTTACATGTTTCTTGATCATATAATATATGACCACATATTCGAAAACAGTTAATAATATGACCATCCCAAAAAAGCCAATCGTTGTAGATATTCTATTTATAAAATTCCAACCAACTTCACTTCTAAAAGAAGACAAACTTTCACTTGGAGAATTAGTTATTGTTAAATACAGTTGGTAGTAAGAATGATAATCATTGCCCCAATTGTATCGAATACCAATAAAAACCGTTAATAACACGAATGCAGTCTCTAATCCATATCGGAAGTTTTGATAACGTGCTAAGTACGCTAACAATATGGCAATAAAACTAACTATTAAAGTTGCGTGCATTTTTTCTGAAAATCTTTATAAATTCTTAATTGGGTATTTTTGATCTCTGTAAGGTTATTACTTGTGTGCATAGATTCAATTGCATTCTTCGAAAACTTTAAAGCTGTTTTTTCATCTGACAGAAATCTATCTATCTGAGCAGCACAATCAACATAATCCAATGGAGAATAATATAAAGCCGTCGGCTTTTCTTTGGAGAAATTAGGCATAGCGCCAGCATAAGACAGCACAGAGGGAACACCTAAGTACAAAGCTTCTGCAGCTCCTAAGGAAAAAGACTCAACAAAAGAAGTGTTAACAAAAACATCACTTTGTAAAAGCTGACTTGCTATTTGTTGAGCATTAAGTCTACCAAGAAAAACTACGTTTGCTTCGAGTCTGTGCTCATTTATCAACTTAGTTAAATATTTCTTATAGCCATCCTTTCTATAAAATATCTCATTTAAAATATTATCACCAGCAACATATAGCACAATATTATTGTACTTAGCTTTTAAAAGGATTAAAGCTTTAATTAAGATATGAAAACCTTTAAAAGGAGAAAAATATGACACGGTGGTAAAAACTTTGAAATACTCTGACTGGACATGATTATCAATATTCCACTTCGCACTTTCATAAAAATCACTCCTAATGCTAATTTTTGTTTTATACAATTGAATAGGTTCGGCAAAGAATGATATCTGATCTCTCACCCAATCAGACTGCGTAGAAATATACCGTGCATTAGATAATATCTCTTGCTCATAAAGAGATCTTTTGTATAAATATTTTTTCTTAATGGATAAGAGGGACGTTGGTCTTATGAGTTCTTTTACACCAATACATTTTAACCGTTCTGTAATAGTTAAACCTCCATAATAAACATTATAACATGAACCTAATAGTCCCTGAATCTCTAATAGATAATCCCTATCTATATATCCTCTGCTAAATAAAAGACCCCAGTATTGTTCAACACCCCAAACATGAATAATGTCAGGATTAACAGTTTCTACAATTTTTGTTATATAATTAATATTGGATAATGACGGCACACCATTGAAAAGCTTATAGTATGGCAGTATGAACTCCTCAAAATTTTCGTATTTGAAATGCTGAATATCTTTAACGTTAGAGTTGGTAATATTTATTAATTCAATTTCATGAGCAACTAAATCTCGCATTGCATGCAGCCAGGAACCTGAACCTATTACATTCTGCTCACCCAATACAGCATTCGAAAACCAAAGTATTTTTGTTTTTATATTGCCTTGCATTATTTATTACAGCTTAAATGTAACAAAGATATTAATTATTAATAGATTCAACTAAAAAATTATAAGCATTATCTTGTAAGTGTTTCTGTTTTTCTAAACAACTTGTCCAATCTATCTGTTTATTAATTAGTTCCTCAAATTTTTCAGCATCAAACTCATCTATTATTCTACCTCTTAATTTAAATGTGTCTAACAAAGTGTAAATTCGATCATTCATACCTTCATGCTTTCCGGATATAGGAATTGCTATAAAGTTTTTTTTAAAAATAATACTAAAAACAACACCATGAAAAGAGTTAGTTACAATAAAGTCTGAATACTTAAAGTAAGATAACCATTTCTCAATGCCATTAGTTCTATTTTTTAAGCTTAGATTACTACTAACGGTATATTTTCTCTTACAATACTTATATGTTTTGTTGATTGTTATTTGATTGTCTTGAAGAATGTAAAAGAAATATTTACTCTGTGTTCCATACGATTGTTTCTTTATTAGTTTCAAATAACTATCAACATTTAATAATAGAGTAGGATCTGGCATCAATAAAGCATCTTCAATACCTATTGTACTTAAGATAGACAAACCACTATTTTCACGCACACTTATTCTATGGAATTGCTTTAATGATGGAGCAATCTCTATCAGTAAATGATTCGGATAGCTGCTTACACCAAAGCTAGCAGCATAAGAGATTTTTTTTGTTTTTTGAGCGAGAAAAGGGAGAAAGTAAATTTTTTGATTGGACGCTAAACCATAGGGGTTCCATACTTGATCACTTCCAACTATATACACATCACAATTTGGTGTATTTGCCATAAGATCTTCTGGTGTAAAATAACGCTCAGTTATCTTCAGGTGTTGTTTTCTAAACTTAGCAATCGCTCTTTCCTTAAAAAAATCCATAAAATTATTATAAGCAACAATAGGATTTTTTGTAATAAAACATCTCCAAAAGTTATCACGAAATGATCGAGGTGCATAGTTGATTATTCTAACTTCATAGCCTAATAGTTCTAAATAGGTTTGGAGGGCATAAGCTTGTAAAACTCCTCCATAATTAGTTCCCCAATGGAATGTTAGAATGCCTATTTTCATAATTAAACTTCTAAATGTTTTATTGAATATTTTTTGCTAATTCTTCTTATAATTGATATTGTAATCATACAATAAATCAAGATCATTGTTGTTAAAATAACCTGATTTGTAAAATATCCACCGATTGGAATTCGATTGATTAGAGCTCTAATTACAAAAGATAAAAAATACGGATATAATAAATAAACCCCGAAACTAATGTTATCTAAATATGTAGTCGTTTTCCACTCAATTGAATTTGATCTATAATCTAAATCAAAAGAAAATAACATTCTTATAATAGCAAGAAAGGAAGTAACATCAAACCCAATCATTTGTCTCCATATTCTTGCTATACCTTTTAAGAAGTCAAAATATTCTATTTTTTCTTTGTTCATACTTGTTATAAATAAGATTATAACTTCCTCATTCCTAATTTGCCTTTAATTACCTGAGCATAATGATATATAATAGTTTTTATTCTTAACTCTTTCTTAAGTGGTGCAATATCATTCTCAAACACAAGCGCATTTGGGTTTTCTTTCCATGAAGTTAGGCTTTTTGCTCGCAATTGCATTCGTAAGTTTTGAACTAGCTTAAACTCTAAAGGAATAGACTGAAACAGACGTTCTCGCTTTTGAGGAATTACTTGTTGAGTTTTTCTTTTCTTTTTAATTCGGTAGGCTGTGGCTTTTTGTCGATGCTTGAAACTTCCCTCTTGTGATGCTTTGAATCTATCTAGATTTAATTCTTCTACTGATAATGATTTATTGTCAATACCCTCTTTAATTAATTTATCTGCTATTTTTGAGCGAGTTACGATAACGCTGGTTCCAGCCCCATCTTTGTTGTATGGCTGCAACCATGCATCACCAAGTGAAATGTCAGCAAGCTCGGTTGTTACATCATCGCAAAAGTCACATGCATTGTTTTTGAAAAGTCCTGTGCCCCACATATCGCCTACAGTTCTCATTTTCATTTGATGAAACTTTTTGGACTTATCAAATGCTCCAAATGAATAATCGGATGCAGTGGAATTAAAATCCTTAATTCTATATTGTTGTTTGTTGTACTCTCCTTCAATTCCTGATTTTTGAGCAAGATAGTCACTAAAGAAACTGCTTTTGAGTCCGCCACAAATGATGCCTACTAAAAATGGTATCTTACCTTTAAGTTGTGGATGATAGTGTTGTTTTAATCTTATAGCTTTTATAAAACATGCCACACCTGACACCGCTATCTTTCCTTCTATTGTATCAATTTCTTTAAATAGTTTCTCTAATGTAACAGGAATATATCTTGTTTTAGAAATTTCCTTTATTTGTTCAGCATCTTTAAACCATTGATAAGCGTACGTGCCGTTTAACTCCTTAACCACAAAGATATTTTGAACTATATCTTGCTTCAACAGTTGTTCAAAAACGTAGGTTGCTATTCCACCCGAAGAGGATGTTTCTCTATACTCGTCAGCATATCCCACATAAGTGTTTTCAAATCGCCCAATGTGTTCATCTTTGTGCGTACTACCTTTAAAGTATATATCGGCAAGTTTATCTTCGTCTCTCACCGCATTATCTGGATTGGGATTGAATGGGCAAACTTTTATAGCTGTGTCATTGAAAGAATCATCAAGCTTTGGGGTAAGGAAACCATATTCGTTCCACTCCATTGTTGAAGTTTGAGACTCGGACACGCATAAACCACAGCCTACGCACAAATCGTTTCTTACTATATCTTTAATGGTGGTCATATTATTTTCTGCCAATTAGATTCTTAACAATATTCTTAATTCCTTGTGGGGTATGTTTAATCATGCTATACTTGAACATATCGAGCATTGCCATGAAATATGTGAGAATATGAATATCTTTCTTTAACATGGGATATACCTCATTGTAATCTTTCTTAATTCGCTTATATCTAAGCATATTTCTAAAATACCACTGGCGATGTTTCCTGTAATAATCAATATCAAATACACTTTTATAGTTATCCAAAGCATTAATAGCATCGAGAGTTACTAAAGTGCGAATACATTTTTCGCATTTATTGCAGTTCTCTGCTGTTTGTGTACAAACATTTAAATAATTGTATGACGGTTTATATTTGCTAACCGCTATAGTCTTTTCTAGCCTAGTTGAATTAGCGCCTTCAGAATATATTTTTAAACCTGAGATTGAAAATATAGAAAATAGTAGTAGTTCATAGTTGCTTGTACTACGAAACTCATTGTTATGAAGATCAAACTCTGCGAAAGTTTTGCTTGATGCATAATAGTATGTAGAATATAACTTTCTCAAACAATAAATGGCAAAACTGCTAGTATATGCGTGTGTTAAAAAGTGATTTTGATATATTACATCATGAATATTTGAATTGCTTTCTACAAATTCATATTTGTATTCCTCTGCAAATTTTTTAGCTAAGCTTCTTCTTGCATTAAATAAATTTACAGCTCTTTCACCTTCTCCATGTGACCCTACATTATTGAATGCCAGATGTGTTATATTGAAATCCTCTGCTTTAAGTCTCGTGTGTGAAGATACAGCATGAAATGAATCTATCCCACATGAAATACCTGTTCCAACAGCATTTGCAGTCTCTAACTTTTCGTTGCAGACATCTGTAATAATCTTAGTTCTATGTAAACTCTTACTACTTTTATAAACAGCATCTATTAGATAAGTATCAATTTGATAAAACAAATCGGCACTCATGGGTTGTTCGCATTTTATATCATGCCCATTTCGCATTGCATAGCTTAATATTCCTATTACATATGCATCTGATCTTTCATAAGTCAAATATTTGCCATAGGCTTTATCAACCTCGAACCAGATTTCAACCGACTTTTCGTCTATTATAATATTTGCAGACATTCTGCATTTATTATCTATTTCTTTTATATAGGGCTTATCTATGATAATCATTATTACTATTTTAGTTTATAGAGTACTAATTTGATTTTTTGTTTAAAGAATATTTTTTCACTTCTTTCTATACCAACCAGCCATACTGACAATATTGTGGAAATAACTGATGCAAAACCAATAATTAAAAATTGCATAAGACCTGGATTTGTATTAATTAGTAGAACCAGCGGTATAGGTATAGATATCAATACTACTAATGATGTTCTGAGAATCACATTTTTGAAATATCTATATATAGAAAAATTAATCTGTCTTTTTAATATTAATAGTCTTGCTAAAACACCTATAACTGACACCACTATCATTATAATAAATGCTGTATAGCTAGGTAAGCCAGCTTTATAGGCAATAAATGTTGTTATAAAAATAGTCGAGAATAGTATTGTAATCATCAGCTGATAGCTTCTAATTTTTCCTGTTGCTTGATTTATAGTAGCCAATGGACCATAGAACACAGTAAACGCAAGATCAACTACTGTTAGCCTCGTAAATAGTACAGCAAATTCAGGTACTATTTTAAGCCACCAAGTTAAAAATGTTTCTGTTAGCATCAAAACAGGTAGTGCTATAATGAATAATAAATAAAATGAAAATCTTGAAGATCTAAAAACCAACTTATACATTGATTCCAAATCATCCTGCGCATATAATTTAATGATTTGAGGATTAACTGCCATCATAAAATTAGATACAAAAGTATTGACAGCGGCTTGTATTTGATATGCTATTGCTCTTGCAGCATTAACAGTTACACCAAAGAAAATATTCATTAACATGTTAACTCCTTGCGTGCTTAGCATATTAGTTGTTGTGCCAAAAAGCATCCAACCCGAATGGCTAAAAACCTCTTTGAACAAAGTTGACTCCCAATAGAGCTTATATTTTGCCTCTTTGAACTTTCTAAGACAGTAAATAGCATAAATCAAACTAATTAGCAACGTAACTGAAAATGTAAGAACACTATAAAATTTAAGTTTATCATACAACGCTATTTGGAGCAAATACACTATTACTAACTTCAGTATCACTTCTAATATTCCTATCCAAGCGTAAATGTTCATTTTCTCATGAGCTATTATCATAGAGTTATATGGAACTCTTATAATAGAAATCATAAACGATAATATTGAAAATTGATAAACCCATAAAGCTGCATTAAAACGACTGGGAGGTATTTTTAACTGCGTATTTAAAAACCACAAGCCTATTGTTTCAGCTAAAATAAAAATAGCTACTGCTATAATTATATGGATATTAACACTCATACTAAAAACATTAGCTAACCTCACATAGTCTTTTCGTCCTATTTCAAATGAAAGAAAACGGTTTGTGGCTGTAGCCATTGAGCTATTCAGAAAGCCAAACATTACGACCACACCACCCACCACATTGTAAATCCCATAATCTTCTACACCCAATGTATTAAGAACTATTCTGGAAGTATAAAGCGACACCCCCATCACCAAAATCATTCGAAAATAGAGAAAGAGGGTATTTTTAGCTATGGTTTTAGTAGAGGACATTGATTAAGTCATTCTTTTAGAATTGAATATTATATTAAAGTAATACAAACTATACGCAAATATTTCTTGTTCACCATCAACCCAACATACTTCTCCTCCACCATTCCCATATCATTCACTCATATAGTGGGCTTTCATCAGTATAGAAAAGAATGTCATTCTACCAATTAGCTTAGTCTTATAGCATGTTTGAAAATTCATACTGCTTATATCATTCATTGCAAGAGCGTAAGGAATTCGTAATTGTGATTTACAATTCATGCTTTTTCATCAGTTTTAAAAACATGCAAATGTAATCAAAAAAATGCTTGTATGCTATATTGTTTGTGGTTTATATGTTCAAGATGTATAACACGCGTGTTGATCATTGATTTTTATAACGGAGGAATGGAGGGGAATGTTTTGAGTTGCGGGCTACGAGTTTATAAAGTTAGAAAGCGGTGCTCTGAGCGGAGTCGAAGGGAGGGAAAGATAACTAAGAACGAAGAGTGAATAACGAATAATGAATTATTGCTGTCCGATAAAACTCAATAAATACAATTAAAGTGTTCTCGACCGTTGTGAATACAGCAGTCGAGACCACTTTTTAAATTTCCAAGCCCCCCTAATCGAAAAGTGTAGGATTAGGAGG
>JALNWH010000067.1 GCA_023230985.1 Bacillota bacterium | reverse complement strand
GGCTTTTGACAAGGTACCTATCTGAATATCAACTCGGCCATGAAGTCCGAAATGATCTGCCGATCCTCTTCCGCTTTCACCCAGAACACCGCTGGCATGAGCATCATCAACATATGTAAGACATCCATATTTTTCTGCAAGTTCTACAATTTCAGGCAGCTTTGCAATATCCCCGTCCATACTAAAGACACCGTCCGTAATTATAAGCTTAGTATTGTAATTATCTTTTACCTCATCTATTACTCTTTCCAAATCCGCCATATCGCTGTGCTTATATCTAATAACATCAGCTCTGCTTAACCTACAGCCATCAATTATACTGGCATGATTCAGTTCATCACTTATTATTATATCATCCTTATCTACTACAGCGGGAATCACTCCGGCATTAGCTGTAAATCCTGATTGAAATACAAGGACTGCTTCCACATGTTTAAACTTTGCAAGTTTCTTTTCCAATTCTTCATGAATAGTCATATTGCCGATTATTGTCCTTACTGCACCGGCACCTACACCCCATTTTTCCAAAGCTTCTAAAGCCGCTTTTTTCATTCTCGGATTGTTTGCCAATCCAAGATAATTGTTTGAAGAAAGATTAATAACTTCTTTACCGTTAATAATTGACCTCGGTCCCGAAGGGCCTTCCAAAACCGCCAGTTTCCTATATACCCCTTGTTCTTTAAGTCCGTTAAGCATTTGGGTGATAAAATTCAGTTCATGTATACTCAATATGTTTTACCTCCCTATTCCTTTTTTATCTAATTATATCATTAAAAAGCACCTAACAGAATATGATTTGTAAATTAATTTATACTAATTGACTTAATTGTATTTTTTAACGCACAGTATTTTTTAAAACACCTATTTCTTCAATCTTTACTTCTATAATATCTCCCGATTCAACAGCACCGATTCCCGAAGGTGTGCCTGTTGCAATAATATCTCCGGGGTATAAAGTCATTATTTGGCTGACAAAGCTTACAAGTCTTTGGCTGTTAAATATAAAATCTGAAGTATTTGATTTTTGCATTATCTTACCATTTTGAATCAGTTCAATGCACAAATTATCATAGTCTATATCCGTTGTAATATTCGGTCCAAAAGGTGCAAAAGTGTTAAATGATTTGGCACGTGTCCATTGACCGTCTTTTTGCTGCAAATCCCTTGCTGTTATATCATTAAAACATGTTGCACCAAAAATGTACTCTCCGGCTTCCTCCGGCTCAATATCAAAGGCTTCTTTACCGATTACCAAAGCTAATTCCGCTTCAAAATCTACTCTTTCCGACATTTTTGGCTTTATTATTTCTTTTCCATGGGGCAAGGCTGATGTCAAAGGTTTTAAAAAAATTATAGGTGCATCAGGTAATTCAAAGCCCATTTCCAAGGCATGGGATCTATAATTTAGCCCAATACATATAATCTTAGTCGGTAAACAAGGTATAAGCAGCTCAATATCAGCTGGATTATAGATGTCTTCCGTTACTTTATAATTGGAAAAAATATCACCTTCAATTCTATTCACATTTTGCCCATTAACTTTACCATAACTAATTAAATCACCTTTTTTAAATCTTATAAACTGCATTTTATTCCTCCTAACCTTAAATTATATATCCAGTACCGCCTCCATCAAAATTTCCGGAAGCATCCTGGCACTGTCTTCATAAGCCTTTATATCTTTTTCTTTAACTCCTTCAAAGAGGCTTTTATATTTTAGCGGAAGATCACTTATAGTGATTAGACCGGCAGCATTCCTTCCGATAGCTTTGCTAGCTGTAAAAACCGCCGATAACTCCATTTCCACTCCGTCGCATCCTTTTTCCATCATAAAACCAAAACTTTTCTTATTTTCTCCAAGGATAGAATCCGTTGAAAAAACTTTTCCTTTGTATACACTTATTCCCATGCCCCCAACATAATCATTGGACTTGTTAAATAGAATATCTGCTAATGCTTTACTGCCATAAACCTCTTCTCCGAAACAATCCTCTTTAAAATCTTTTTTATGAAATCTTGAAAAACCTTCACCAATTATGGCACAATCACTAACTACTATGTCACCAAAATTATATAAACCATTAATCCCCCCTGCAGATCCGGAAAATAGAATATTCTTGCAAGAAGTATAACCTAATGCAATTACACAGTCACCTGTAAGAGGAGCTCCTATACAGCTATTAATTACGGTAATATCCTTACCTTTATATGTGAGAGCCACCCCTTTGTACCATCCTTTAAAATGTTTTATAATTTTTTCCGCTTTTTCCGTAAAGCTGTTCAAAGACCATATAGGACTTATTATGACATCTTCCTTAATGTCCTCGACTTCACAGCCAAAAAGTGTTTTTATCATTGTTTTCTTATCTATATTTTCATACATATATAACCTCCGCCTTATACCTATTCAAGTATGCCATCAATTAATTTTGAAAACTCTTCTGTTGACTTAGCTCCCACCATTATTTCACCAATCATAGCACCGGTATTATCTACCAAAAGTGCTGTAGGCACATACATGATACCATCAAGAAAACCTGTTATCAAACTTTCCGTAGGAAGAATATTTATATATTGTGCGTCTTTTTGGCTTATATAGACTTTACCTTTTTCTACCTCTCCATCAGCCAAAATACCCAGTACTCTGACACCTTTATCTATATACTTTTCCTCTATTTCCTGCAACGCCGGTATCTCCCCAAGACATGATGGACAGGTTGTAGTCCATACATTTACCAGTGTTAGATTATTACTTGCAAAAAAGTCATTACTTACTTCATTTCCGTTTAAATCTACTGAATTAAAATCCGGTATTCTAAATATTTTTTCAGCATCATTTTTTCCATTCACCTGAGTTTCTTGATTTTCTTTGCTACATGCAGAAAAGCTAATTACAATTATTAGAATAATTAACGATATCCAGATTTTTTTCATCACTTTTACTCCTTCCGTTTTTGAACCCTGATTTTATAGCATTTGTAGGGCATACACTAACACACTTGCCACACCTTACACATTCAGGACTATTAAAATTTTCATATATTTTTATATCAACAGGACAATTTTTTTGGCACAAATCACACTTTATACATTTGCACAAATCCACATCCATTTTGTAAAAACTAATTGGATTAAATAAGGCATATATAGCACCCAAAGGGCAAACTGCCCTGCAAAACGGTCTTGAAATTTTCATGGAAAAATAAATGAATACTCCCAGTATAAGAAGCTTCCAGTAATAAAGTATACCAATCGCTCCTCTGATGGCCATATTAGTTATTGCTAAAGGTATGCCGGCTTCCAATGTGCCTGCGGGACAAATATATTTACAAAAATACGGTGAACCAAGGCCAAATTCATCTGTCAGCAAAATCGGCAATAATAGCACAAAAACAATTAGAAATATATATTTCCCATAATTAAAAACTTTTTTCATTCTAATTTTTTTTAAAGGAGTTTTATAGAGTATTTCCTGTAATAAACCAAAAGGACATATCCATCCGCATACAAATCTTCCTCCTATGGTACCGATCATCATTAAAAACCCCAAAACATAAAAAGATATTTGGTGTTTTATTCCGGCTGTAATTGCTTGTAATGATCCTATTGGACAAGACGTGTACGCCCCGGGGCATGAATAACAGTTCAACCCCGGGAAACAAACTGATTTAAGTTTCCCACGATAGATTACACCGTCTCTAAATCCCTTAAAATAACTATTTCCCAGTATTGCAGATAAAAGCTGCACAAATCTTCTCTTTAGATTATCCAATTCCGATGCACTCCAAACAGATATTTATGGCCTTTTTTAAAACTTCCGATACCTCTCCCCTGAAAGCTCCTATAGCCATAAATATAATAGATAATACCAATAAAATATATTTAAATTTTATTTTCATAATTTAATACTCCCCAAAAGATATCACTAAATATCACCAAACCTTGCGCTTCCCTCTTTTTTGTCCCTGATAAAATTTCCAAGATTTTTCGTCGCAAAGCCACTTAGAATGATGATAAAGAATTATTTATATTATAACAAATATAAGCATAAAACCAATACTTATTATATTAGATAAATACAATCAAAAAAAGTATTATAATATTTTAAATAGCAATTGCAAGATAAACACGAAGCTGTTACAATAAGAAAAGAAAAATGCTATTGTGGCACGTTAAGTGGCTCGAATGACACTAAATTAAAGGTTGTAAAGTAAATATCAAAAACACAAACATATTGCAGCACAACGTATATAAGAAATAATGAGCTACTGTGGCTCAGCCGGTAGAGCAATTGATTCGTAATCAATAGGTCAGGGGTTCAAGTCCCCTCAGTAGCTCCATTTACTTCACTTTAAAGGATTTTATAATTTTATTAAATATTATAGTATTATAATTCTTCCAATGCTTTTTCTGCATAGAGAAACAGGCTCTATATATAATTCCATCATCATTTTCTAATAGACAATCGTAGGATTTATATAGAACACCTTTATTATTTGGCCTTTCGTATTGAACTAAAAAACCTTTCATTTCATTAATAATAACTTCCTGTTTTGAATAGGATTCGTAACCTTCCGAATCTACTGGAGACTTTTCCGAATCCTCTATAAATTCTTTTAATGATTTTTCCATCTTCCAGGCTTGGATAAACCCGTGTATTCTTTTATTCGGTGAAATGAAATACAAATGATAGACCACTTCCCCTCCGGAGAAGTCCTGTTCCCAAGCATTCCATCCCGAAGGCAAAGAAAATCTAAATGCACCGTCAAGTGCACTATAGCTTTTATAGCCTTGTTTTTCGATTTTTTCAATCTCAACATTTCTTTTAAAAACTTCCGCTGTCATCAGAATTTTATCCGAGTAGTTTATTGTAACCATTATCGTAAAAGCAATTAATGCCAGATAAAACACTTTCTTTTTGCTAATAACCCCCATACCGTTCTCTCCTTCATAATAAAGTCTCTTTTAATTTATATGACAATTAAATTTTGATAATGTATAATAAACCTATAAAGTTTGGAGGTGTATTTTTTGAGATATATTGATTTAAGAAGTGATACTGTGACTATGCCTACAAAAGAGATGAGGCTGGCTATGGCTAATGCGGAAGTAGGTGACGATGTATATGGTGATGATCCAACCATAAACAAGTTGGAGGCCTTAGCTGCTGAGATGACGGGCAAAGAAGCTGCTCTTTTTGTAGCCAGCGGCACCATGGGAAATCAAGTGGCTGTTATGTCCCATACAAATAGAGGAGATGAAGTAATACTTGGTGAAAATGCCCATATTGCAGTACATGAGGTAGGAGCTACCGCAGTTTTATCCGCTGTTCAGCTTAGAACAATTAAAAGTCCGGATGATATAATATATCCGGAAGCAGTATTAAATGCCATTAGACCCGATGATATCCATGAGCCAAAAACAGGACTTATTTGTTTGGAGAATGCTTTAAGCAATGGTACTGTAGTTCCTTTAAATATTATGAAAGATGTTTATGATATTGCCGCCAATCACAATATCCCTATACATCTGGACGGTGCCAGATTATTTAATGCTGCAGCATATTTAAATGTAAAGGCTACGGATATTACTATGTATTGCGATTCAGTAATGTTTTGTTTATCCAAAGGGCTTTGTGCTCCTATAGGCTCTATACTTGCAGGTACAAAAAATTTTATTGACAAATCCAGAAAAAACCGAAAGCTTTTAGGCGGAGGTATGAGACAAGCCGGAATACTTGCTGCGGCAGGAATAATTGCACTGGAAGAAATGACAAAACGCTTAAAAGAAGACCATGAGAATGCAAAATATTTTGCTAAAAGATTATCGGAAATAGACGGAATTAAGCTAAATGAAAAAAATATTCATATTGATATGGTTTTCTTTACACTGGATTCGTTTTATATTAATCCTGACAAACTTGTAGATAGATTATTCGAGAAAAATATAAAAATAAATAGTCCTGAAGCAGGATATTATAGATTTGTTTGCAATAATGATATAAGTAAAAAAGATATAGACTATGTTATAGAATGTATGAAAGAAATAATCAAGGGTGTCAATTGACACCCTTTAATTTTTGTCTGCGTAATAAGAATATGAAGAAGGGTCCGCCCAAGACAGAAGTCATGACCCCGACGGGGATTTCCTTAGGTTGAATAAGAACTCTCCCCACTGTATCAGAAAGCATCAATATACTTGCGCCAAGCAAGGCTGAATAAGGTATAAGTTTTTTATGATCCGAACCTCGTAGAATCCTAATAATGTGAGGTACTATAAGCCCTAAAAAACCTATAGTACCACCTGTAGAAACTACAGCACCTACAATTATCGAGCATATTGTCAACAAAATATATTTAAGTTTTTCCGTATTTATTCCAAGGTAATGTGCGGACTCATCTCCTAAGGACATTATATTTAATTCCCGAGAAAAAAAACTCAAAACAATTATTCCCGGGATTATAAACAAACCGGAAACTATAAGCTTTTCCCATGTGGAAGAAGCTATACTGCCCATAGTCCAAAACACAATATGTTCAACTTGCTTTCTATTAAGCATCATTATAAAAGATATTATAGAGGCGAGAAAGTAGCTTACGGTAACGCCGGCAAGCAGTAAAGAGGTTACTGACATTATATTTTTAGTTTTTGACAGCGTATATACAAAGAATAAAGTAAGTATAGCTCCTACAAAGGCAAATATACCTGTAGTGCTATAACCGAATATTCTTATGTTTATTCCTGCTACTATGGAAATAACAGCACCCAAAGATGCCCCGGCGGACATGCCTAATGTATAAGAATCTACTAAAGGATTTTTGAATATTCCTTGCATTACCGCCCCCACTACAGATAACCCCGCTCCCAACACAGCAGAAATCAAAACCCTGGGTATTCTTATATCCATTAAGATATCCCTGTTATTTGATACCTCTCCTTTAAATAAAATCCCTATGGTCTCCTTAATTGGGATATTTGCTGCACCTATAGATGCAGATATCAAAAATGAAATAAATAAAAGTAATAAAAACCCGGCAAAATAGGCTATTTCTTTAGTATTTTTTATGTTAATTTTCAATGTTCTCACCATTTTTCATAAGTATTTCTATAAGTTCATCCTTTTTAAGTATTCTGACATTCTCTCTTTCTTTTAACCTTATATATATACTTGCTGCTTTACCGCCGGTGAAATCCCTCTCTTTAAAACTAACCTCTTCCTCTATTATATAAATCCTTTTATTATTAAGCTTTTCGTCTAAAAGTACCTCCAAGTTCATCAGGTTTCCTTTGCTAAAATAAACTTGGGTTAAAACAATAAGGTGGGCTTTCAAAGCAAGTTCAACATTTTTATGACGGGCATTATTAGAAATCCCCGCAAAGGGTATTTCTTCTACCATTTCCATCTGATATTCCTTCGATATAGTCCAATCCGAGTCTCCGATATTTAATACCCCTGTTGTAATTTCAAATCCCTCGGAAGCCAATGTTCTGATTATTTCCTGACCGCTTCCGCCGCCGCAAATAATATGAATTTTTGTGTTTCGCTTTTTTCTTTTAACGCCTGATAAAGTATATATATAAGGTCTCCCCGTAACAGGGTTTCCATTAATATGTACATTGATATTAAACACCTGTGAAATATTTCTATTATTAAGTATCATTTCCGGTTTACCTTCATGAAGAATCCTTCCGTCCTTTAGCATTATAATATAATCGCTATAAGCCGATGCCATGTTCAAATCATGTAAAACGGATATGATAGTTAAATTCTCTTGTGTACTCATTCTTTTTATCAAATCCAATATTTCCACTTGATGTTGCAAATCCAAGTGTGATACCGGTTCATCTAAAAGCAATATTTCAGGTTTCTGCGCCAAAGCCTGAGCCAATATCACTCTTTGCTTTTCGCCGCCGCTTAGCTCGTTAAACATTCTATGGGAAAGCATCATGGTATTTGTATAACGCATTGCTTTCTCGGCTATTTCCGCATCTTCTTTGCTTTCACCCTTGAATCTATCAATATAAGGATGCCTCCCCATAAGAACTATATCCTTTACTTTAAAATCAAATTCCAGTGATGTATTTTGGGGAACAACGGAAATCCTTTTGCTAATCTCTTTTTGAGAATACATTTGAATTTTATTTGAATCCAAAAGAATATTGCCTTTTTGCGGTTTTAAATAAGTTGATATTATTTTTAGCAATGTGCTTTTACCGGAACCATTAGGTCCTATAATGCTGATAAATGTTCCGGGTTTAATATTCATCTTTATATTTTTTAAAACTTCTTTTTTATCGTAGCTAAAAAATAAATCATTAATTTCTAATTGATATGCCAATTTCAAAACCTACTTTGCTAAAAACTAAAATATATCTCCATGTATTGCTTTTGTCATTTCCTTTATACCTTCAATAATTCGAGGGCCCGGCCTGGAAATTAGATTATCATCTTTCATAATATAAATATTGCCTTTTTTTACGCATTCTAAATTTCTCAATAATATTTCATTTTTTATATCTTCTATTGTAACACCTTCATTTGTTGCATGACATGCTATAATAGCCATATCCGGATTTTGTTTTAAAAGTTCTTCTCCGCTATATTGAGTCCAGCCTTCAACATCATTTGCCGTGTTTATGGCTCCGGACATTTTAATAACATCGTCAACGTACGTACCTGTACCTGTAGTGATTAAAGGATCAATCCAAGCTACATAGAAGATATTCGGTTTTTTTAAATCTTTTGTTCTGCTTTTAATATCATCTATAGTGATTTGTAAATCATTATTTATCTTTTCCGCTGTAGCTTCTTTATCCACTAGTTTTCCTATTAGACTTATTGATTTAAAAATATCGTCAAAATAAGAGGCTTCCGTAGTAATTATAGGTATACCGAGGTTTTCCAATGCTATAACCATATCATCCTGCAAATAAACACCACCGAATATGGCATCCGGTTGAGCCTTCTTTATCAATTCAATATTAGGTCCGTCAAAATCACCTATTTTTTCTATATTGGATGTCTCTTCCGGATAATCACAAAAACTTGTTATGCCTACAAGCTTATCACCGGCTCCTAAGGCAAAGACTATTTCAGTGTTGCTGGGAGACAGAGAAACAATCCTTTCCGGCAGTTTACTTAAATTGATTTCCTTCCCGTCCATATCTATGATAGTAATATTTGAAACTGCAGAATCATCTATAGATTCTTCTAAATTTTCCACAGGTTTTTGACAAGCAACAAATAAAACCGTTATCAATAACAAAATTATAATTAGATTCTTTTTCATTTTTCTCTCCTTCTTTAATAAGTTCATAAGCTCTTTTATAAGTTCTTAATGCTGGGCGCAAGGAGCCATTATAAATACGGCATTTAAGTCTTAAAGTATATAAATAAAAAACCCTCCTCCTAAGAGAAAGGTTTGATGACATGATTATTCGACCTCCCTATCACTCGTAGGTAAGTAATGATTTAGCTTAGGCAGGTTTCCTGGCTCAGGTTCCTCGTAGTCCTATGCCTTCCCAAATAATTGGTGGCTTATATAGGAGACTCCCCTTCACAGTGGCGGGACCGCATGGGGTTTTCACCCATTTCCCTTTTACCTGTATGAACAGCACCCAAACTTTTTAAAGTTTTATTCAATTTATAATATAATCTTAACATATGAATTCTTCTAAAACAATATATTCACAAATTTAATCTTATTTCCGTTGTCTTCTATAACTCTTTTTAAGTCATCATAAGATAATACAACAGTTGCTGTATTATCATTGGGATGCACACCGAGGTTATCTTTTCCTATTAAGCCTTTATCAAATACAACCTCTACTTCCTTATTTATATCATTAATTACCCCAAGAGGGGATACTGCGCCTTTTTCAAGCCCAAGATACTTATCCAATCTTTTGTCGGATGCAAAACTTAATTTGGTGCTGCCTATTTGCGAGGCCAAGTTTGCTAAATCAGCTTTCTTGTTTTTGTCCAAGACAATTAAATAATGCCTTTTACCTTTAGCATCTCTTACAAATAAATTTTTACATATCTCCGCCTTTATAGTAATGCCCAAATTATCCATTTCTTCAATTGTATATACTGCAGGGTGTTCGATGATTTCGTAGTTGATACCCATATGGTTTAGCTTCTCGTAAACTATTTTTTTACGTTCCATTAAATCTTTCACCTTCCTAATTTTATCTCTTATTTTTTTAATTCTGCACTATAACCACATCATACCACACTATACTATTATTTACATATATCAATGTTTAAAAGTAATTTTACTGTTCACACATGTATATATTTATATTTTTTATTGTAGATTATTAATATTTGATTAAGATTGCGTTGTGGAAAGGCTTAGAATCTGTT
>JALNWH010000066.1 GCA_023230985.1 Bacillota bacterium | reverse complement strand
TTAGGGTTAGGTATAGATGGCGTTAAAAAATCAGTTGAAAAAGCCATAGGCGCTGATATATTATTCGGGAAAGAAGGTAGGTAGCTTGATGGAAGGAAGAATTGTTAAAGTTTCCGGACCCCTTGTTATTGCAGAAAGCATGGAAAATGCAAAAATGTACGATGTTGTTCGTGTCAGTGATAAAAGATTGATTGGCGAAATAATAGAAATTCATGGTGACAGAGCTTCTATACAGGTTTATGAAGAGACTTCCGGGTTAGGTCCCGGTGAACCTGTTTATAGCACCAATGAGCCTCTAAGTGTCGAACTTGCACCTGGGCTTATCGAATCAATGTTTGATGGTATTCAAAGACCATTAGATGTTATTAGAAGTGAAGTAGGCGATAACATAACCAGAGGTGTTGAAGTAAACAGTATAGATAGAAAAAGGAAATGGATGTTTAAACCTACAGTGAAAAAAGGAGATAAAGTAATAGCAGGTGATATAATCGGTACCGTGAAAGAGACTTCTATTATTGAGCATAGAATTATGATTCCTATCGGAGTCGAAGGTGTAATTGATGATATTAAAGAAGGAGAATTTACAGTAACTGATATTGTTGCAACTGTTAAAAATGGCAGCGAAGTAAAGGAAATTCAGATGTTGCAGAAATGGCCTGTAAGAAGAGGTAGACCATATGTTGAAAAACTGGCTCCCGATAGCCCAATGGGCACGGGTCAAAGAATTATAGACACATTCTTTCCTGTTGCCAAAGGAGGTACAGCCTGTATTCCGGGACCCTTTGGAAGTGGTAAGACTGTTGTTCAACACCAGTTGGCAAAATGGGCAGATGCAGAAATTGTTGTATATATAGGTTGCGGTGAACGCGGAAACGAAATGACGGACGTTTTAATGGAGTTTCCGGAATTAAAAGACCCTAAATCAGGGGAACCTCTTATGAAAAGAACTGTTCTTATAGCAAACACTTCTGATATGCCTGTTGCAGCGAGAGAAGCTAGTATATATACAGGTATTACGATTGCGGAATATTTTAGAGACATGGGTTATAGTGTTGCTCTGATGGCTGACTCAACATCTAGATGGGCAGAGGCACTTCGTGAGATGTCAGGGCGTTTAGAGGAAATGCCGGGTGAAGAAGGCTATCCGGCTTACTTGGGTTCTAAATTAGCTGAATTCTACGAAAGAGCTGGAAAGGTGATTTGCTATGGGAGTGATAAGAGAGAAGGTGCTCTTACAGCCGTTGGTGCTGTATCTCCTCCCGGTGGCGACTTGTCGGAACCTGTTACACAAGGTACCCTAAGAATTGTAAAGGTTTTTTGGGGACTGGATGCGGATTTAGCTTATAAAAGACACTTTCCTGCAATAAATTGGTTACAAAGTTATTCCCTATACGAGGATAGTCTAGGAGAATGGTTATCCAATGAAGTTTCGCCGGAATGGAATGGCTTGGTTGCAGAAGCCATGAAATTACTACAAGAAGAAGCAGAACTTCAAGAAATTGTTAGATTGGTAGGTATAGATGCCCTTTCAGTAAGAGACAGATGGACTTTGGAATCTGCTAAGTCTATAAGGGAGGACTATTTGCATCAAAACGCATTTCATGACATAGATACTTATACGTCTGTCAATAAGCAATACAGGATGCTAAAGGCCATAATGATGTTTCATAGTGAAGGTATAAAAGCATTAGATGCAGGAGCTTTTTTAAGTGAAATTACCAATTTACCGGTTAAAGAGAGTATTGCCAGGGCTAAGCTAATCCTTGAAAATAATTTGGATGCATTTGATTCCATTGAAAAAGATATAAAGCATCAAATGTCATCCATTGTTTCGAATGGAGGAGTGTAATATATGCTTAAAGAATATAAAACTATACAAGAAGTTGCCGGTCCTCTTATGTTAGTTGAACAAGTGGAAGGTATTAAGTTTGACGAACTTGTTGAAATAGAAATGGAAACCGGTGAAATTAGACGTGGCAGAGTTTTAGAAGTGGATGAGGATAAGGCTCTGGTTCAATTGTTTGAAGGCTCGCAAGGTCTTAATATATTGAAAAGTAAAGTAAGATTCTTGGGACACGGTCTGGAATTAGGCCTTTCCATGGATATATTGGGCAGAGTTTTTGATGGTTTAGGAAGACCAAAAGATGGGGGTCCAAAGATAATACCGGATAAAAGGCTTGATATAAACGGAAACCCAATAAACCCTGCAGCGAGAGATTATCCCTCCGAATTTATTCAAACAGGTATATCTGCTATTGACGGATTAAACACTTTGGTTCGAGGGCAGAAATTACCTGTGTTTTCCGGCTCCGGTTTACCTCATGCCAAATTAGCTGCACAAATAGCACGACAAGCAAAAGTTCTTGGGACTGAGAGTAACTTTGCTGTTGTGTTTGCTGCTGTAGGTATAACTTTTGAAGAAGCTGATTACTTTATATCAGACTTTAAGAGAACAGGAGCTATAGATAGAGCCGTTTTATTTATGAATTTAGCTGATGACCCTGCTATAGAGCGTATAGCTACACCTCGTATGGCATTAACTGCTGCAGAGTATTTAGCCTATGAAAAGGATATGCACGTTTTAGTTATTATAACAGACTTAACAAACTATTGTGATGCTTTACGTGAAATATCAGCAGCAAGAAAAGAAGTGCCGGGCAGAAGAGGATACCCAGGATATCTATATACTGACTTAGCATCAATGTATGAAAGAGCGGGTAGAATTAGAGATAAGCAAGGCTCTATAACACAAATACCGATATTATCAATGCCTGAAGATGATAAGACACATCCAATACCTGACTTGACAGGCTATATAACGGAAGGACAGATTATTTTAAGCAGGGAGCTATATAGGAAAGGTCTAATGCCTCCTATAGATGTTTTACCTTCCTTGTCTCGCTTAAAGGATAAAGGGATAGGAGAGGGTAAAACTAGGGAAGACCACGCTGATACCATGAACCAGCTATTTGCGGCTTATGCAAGAGGTAAAGAAGCAAAAGAATTGGCGGTAATCCTTGGAGAAGGTGCTTTGAGTGATGTAGATAAGCAATTTGCAAAATTTGCGGATGAGTTTGAGAAGCATTATGTTTCCCAGGGTGAAGACGAAGATAGGAGTATAGAAGAAACTCTTACATTAGGCTGGAAGCTTTTAGCTATCTTACCTAAGGCCGAATTGAAGAGAGTAAAGGATGAATTTATAGAAAAATATATGCCTGAAGGGGATGCTTAGAACATGGCAATTTTAAGAGTTAACCCTACAAGAATGGAACTCACTCGGCTTAAAAAAAGATTAAAAACAGCGGTGAGGGGTCATAAACTATTAAAAGATAAGCAAGATGAGTTGATGAAAAAATTTATTGACCTTATTAAGAAAAATAAAGAACTTAGAGAAAGTGTTGAAGAAGAGCTCATTAATGCATTCAAGAATTTTTTAATAGCGAGAGCCGTAATGTCATCAGATATAATTGAAGAAGCTATAATGTATCCTACTGAAAAGATATCTCTTGAATTAGAAAAGAAGAATATTATGAGTGTTATTTCTCCTGTATTTGAATTAATTAAAAATAAAGAAGAAAAAGAGGATGCGGAAGGGATATATCCCTATGGTCTTGCTAATACTTCAGGAGAGTTGGATAATGCAATTTATTATTTGCAGAAAGTTCTGGATAGAATGATTGAATTAGCACAAGTAGAAAAAACATGCCAATTGATGGCTGATGAAATCGAGAAAACCAGAAGAAGGGTAAACGCGCTTGAACATGTTATGATACCTCAGCTGCAAGAGACCGTTAAATATATAACTATGAAATTGGATGAAAACGAAAGAGGAAACCGAGTAAGGCTTATGAAGGTTAAAGAACTAGTACAAAAGGACGCATAGGTGAATGCCGCAGCAATGCTGCGGCATTTTTATCATTATTGGACATATTTCTACTTGACATTAAAAAAGTGACTATTATAATCAATAATAGACTAAAATTTAAAATGAGGCGAATAAAATGAATCCAATTGCTTTAGAGATATTTGGTTTAGAAATAAGATGGTATGGGATTTTAATGTCTATCGGTATAATCGCCGGATTATATTTTGCTTATAACGAAGCTAAAAAGCAAGGCTATAACCCGGATGACATTATTGATTTAGCATTATGGTGTGTGCCTGCTGCGGTTATCGGAGCCAGGCTTTATTATGTAATATTTCAATGGGAATACTATAAGGGAAATATTATAAAAATATTAAATATAAGAGAAGGCGGTATGGCGATACATGGCAGCCTTATTGCTGCGGTTGCCGTTGGCTACATATTTACTAGATACAAAGAGCTTCCTTTTTGGAAAACAGCAGATGTAGTAGCTCCAAGTATTTCTCTTGGCCAGGCAATCGGGCGTTGGGGAAATTATATAAATGGTGAAGCACACGGCGGCCCGACGAGTTTACCTTGGGGGATTATGATAGAAGGTACAAAAGTCCATCCTACTTTTTTATATGAATCAATATGGGATCTTGGATTGTTTTTATTTTTAATATACTATAAAAAGAACAAAAGATTTGATGGTGAAGTCTTTATACTTTATGGAGTAATCTATTCAATAGGCAGATTTTGGATAGAAGGTTTGAGGACCGATAGTTTGATGTTTATGGGTATGAGAGTTGCGCAACTTATAAGCCTGTTGTTGATATTTTTAGGGGTGGGGTTGATAAAAATAAGGAGAAAAACAAAAGACATATAAAAATTTAATTATAAGTATAGATTATTAAATTATGTGGTTAAGTTAATAAAATATAGTTTTGAATTAATAGTACACAAGTACTATTTTTATTTTTTTCAAAAATAAGAAGGATTTTATAAATATATATAGAATAATACATAATAGTGGTATGAAGTGGTACGAAGTGGAGAAAAGTGATATAAAGTTTAGTGGTGATATTGATGTTTATAGGTGAGTATAAGCACACGCTAGATAGTAAAAATCGAGTAAGCATGCCTGCAAAATTTAGAGATGATTTTGGAGGTTCATTTGTCATGACAAAAGGATTGGATAATTGTTTATTTATATATCCGATAGAAGAGTGGGAGAATATTGAAAGAAAGCTAAAAGATATTCCCATGACAAATAAAGATGCCAGGGCTTTTGTAAGGTTTTTTTTCGCCGGAGCTACCGAATGCGAAATAGATAAGCAAGGTAGGACACTTATACCCAGCAATCTAAAAGAATTTGCCAAAATCGATAAAGATGTTGTTATAATCGGTGTTTCCACGAGAGTTGAAATCTGGAGTCTGGAAGAATGGAATAGGTTTAATAGTGACGCAAACATTACTTATGAAGAAGTGGCGGAAAAAATGTCTCAATTGGGTATTTAGCAAAGGAGGCTATGATATTGAAATTTTCTCATATACCTGTTTTACTAAACGAGGTAATAGAGAATTTAAATATAAAAACCGATGGTATTTATATTGACGGAACAATTGGTGGCGGGGGCCACTCATATGAGATAGCAAAACATTTAAAAACCGCCGGTATCTTAATAGGAATTGATCAAGATATTAATGCTATAAATGCATCTAAACTTAAACTAAAAGATTGCAATAAAAATGTAGTAATAATAAACGATAATTTTAAAAATATTAAAAAAATAATTCATAATAGACAAATTAGCCATGTAGATGGCATTTTATTGGATTTAGGTGTCTCTTCACATCAATTAGATGAAGAAGAGCGTGGATTTAGTTATATGAAAGATGCTATTTTAGATATGAGAATGGATATGGATAATACTTTGACGGCGAAGATTATAGTTAATGACTGGACTGAAGAAGAAATATATAAGGTAATTTGGAGTTATGGTGAAGAAAAATGGGCAAAAAGAATCGCCTCGTTTATTTGCAAAGAAAGATTAAAAAAAAGGATTGAAACAACTTACGAACTAGTGGAAATAGTAAAAGCCGCAATACCCGCATCTGCAAGGAGAAAGGGGCCGCATCCTGCTAAAAGAACTTTTCAGGCTATTAGAATTGCAGTTAACGATGAACTAGGTATCTTGGAACAAGCTGTTGAGGTAGGAGTAGAAGTATTAAAAACAGGGGGAAGGTTTTGTATCATTACCTTTCATTCCCTAGAAGATAGAATAATAAAATCGATATTTAATAAGTTGGAGAATCCTTGTATTTGTCCGCCTAGAGCACCTATATGCATTTGTGGTAAAGTACCTTCCTTAAAGATAATAACGAGAAAACCCATAACTGCAAGTGCTGAAGAAGTTGAAAAAAACCCACGCTCAAGGAGCGCAAAACTAAGAGTTGCAGAAAAGACAGGGTTCTAATATTAAAGAAAGGGGAATAAAAATGATAATAGCAGACAATAGAGCATATGATTATTATGATTATAACGATGAACAATTTATATATGATGAGATGCCCCTTTCCGATAGAAAAGAAAAAGTAGTAAAGAAAAAAGCTGTAAAGAAAAAATCTAGGCCTCATATATTTATTGTTATGTTAATCTTTTCAATTAGTATCGCAATGATAGCACGTTATGCATATATTGCAGAAATAAATTTTAATATAAATAAGCTTGAAAAGGAATTAAAAGAATTAGAAAAAGAGAACTCTATGTTAGGTGTTAAACTAGCACAAAAAATAAATTTACAATCTTTAGAAAATATCGCTTTTGAAGAGTTAAATATGCAGTATCCTGATTTAGATCAAATAGTATATGTTAATGTTGAAAAGCCAATTCAAAAAAATGAAACAATGGATAAAACATATTTTTCAAAAGAGGATGTTTTTGAAAATAAATATATTTCAAAAATAAAATCAATAATCGGCATTCTAGTGTCTTTTCTTGATTAGCATTCCCTGAGGGGGGTTGACATGGCCACAATAGCAAAAAAAATAAAAAAGAGGGTAATTTTTATTTTATTTGGTTTTACAGCAATGTTTCTTTTCCTTACTGTAAAGCTATTTTTTATTCAAATTATAAATGGACCGGATTATCAGCAAAAAGCAATGGAACAGTGGACTAGGGATGTTCCGGTACCATCTAGAAGAGGAATAATATACGATAGGAATGGCAAGGAATTAGTTACTAATGCACCTGCATACCAAATATATGTAAGACCGGTGGAGGTGTCTGATAAGGAAGGTACAGCCTCAATTCTGGGAAATATATTAGGTATGGATAAAGATGCTTTGGTAGAAAAATTGAGTGCTAAAAAGGATACTATTCTAATAAAACAAAAAGTAGATTCTGAGATAATTAATGAATTGAGAGCCATGGAGTTAAAAGGTTTGATTTATATAGATGAAAGTAAAAGGTTTTATACCCAAAGTAATTTTGCTTCTCATGTATTGGGCTTTACAAATTATGACAATCAAGGTCAAGACGGTGTAGAGGCAACATTTGAAAAATATTTAAATGGTTTTCCCGGAAGAGATATAAAAATGACTGATACTTATGGAAGAGAACTTCCGGGAAGTGATAGGAAGTATTATGAGCCTCAAGACGGTTTAAATTTAGTCCTTACTATAGATGAGGTTATTCAACATTTTACTGAAAAAGCCATAGAAAATGCGTTGCAGGAAAACAATGCAAAGACTACTATGGCCATTGTAATGGACCCAAAAACCGGAGATATACTTTCTATGGCTGTAAAACCGGATTATGATAATAATAATCCTAGAAAAATACCGGAAGACTTTGCTGATAATTGGGGCACTATGTCATTAAAGGAACAATACGATGCTTTGTTTAAAATATGGCGAAATCCTATTATATCTGATAATTATGAACCCGGATCTACATTCAAAGTCATTACCTCTGCAGCAGGCTTGGAAGAAGGTGTGGTAAAACCGGATGATAAATTTTATTGTTCCGGTTATGCTGAAGTTGCGGGACATAAGTTAAAGTGTTGGAGATATTATAAGCCCCATGGCAGCGAAACTTTTGTAGAAGGTGTTCAGAATTCTTGTAACCCTGTTTTTATAGAAGTAGCTCAAAGGCTTGGGAGAGAAAAGTTTTATAAATATATTAAAGGCTTTGGGCTTGGGAATATTACTAATATAAAATTGTTGGGTGAAGCTGCCGGAATAGTAAGAAATGTAAGTTCAATAGGCCCTGTTGAACTGGCTAATATTGCTTTTGGTCAAGGCATAAGTTTAACACCAATTCAATTAATAACTGCAGCATCGGCAATTGTTAATGACGGATATCTTATGGAACCGAGGATTGCAAAGAAACTTATAGATAAAGATGGAAATATTATTCACGATTTTAAACCCCGGATGGTCAGACAGGTTATTTCAAAGGATACATCATATACAATGAGAAATATATTGGAGTCTGTGGTAAATAACGGCTCCGGTGCAGGAGCTTATATACCGGGTTATAAAGTAGGAGGGAAAACAGGCACAGCACAAAAAGCAGAAGGCGGAAGATATGTACAGGGCAGATATGTATCTTCTTTTTTGGCATTTGCACCTGCTAATGATCCCAAGGTCGTTGTTTTAGTTGTTATTGATGAACCAAGTGCCGGAAGCTATTATGGGGGTGTTATTGCATCACCGGTTGTCAAGAGTATTCTATTTGACACTTTGCGGTACTTGGATGTTAAACCGCAATATACTGAAGAAGAAGCAGAAATGTTAATGAAAGAAAAAATTATCGTTCCGGAAGTTAGAAATATCAAGCTGAAAGAGGCAAAAAAACTCCTAAGCCAGAATAAACTAAGATATAGGCTAGAAGAGGAGCAAGGAGAACCCACTGAAGATTCAATTATTATTGATCAGACACCACGTGCCGATTCCAAAGTGGATGAAGGTACAATAGTTATTCTATATGCTAAACCAAAAGAATAATGCTTTATAAAAAAGGCAACGGAAATTTTGGTCAAGGCTTTAATTCCGATTGCCTTTTTATAAAAATTGAACATTATAAATATAATATTTTTATGTATTAATAATAAATATGAGGTGGTGTTTTGAAACTTAAAAACCTTATTGAAGGTTTAGATGTAATTAGTGTCAGTGGTAAATTAGATGTTGATATAGAAGGAATAGCATATGATTCAAGAACAGTAATGAAAAACTGTCTTTTTGTTTCTATAAGTGGCAATACTACAAATGGTCATTATTATATTGAAGAAGTAATAACAAAAGGTGCAGTTGCAATTATGGTTGAAAAAGATGTGAAAATTGATTCAGTTACTGTAATAAAAGTAGCAAGTTCAAGAGATATCTTGCATGTTATTTCATCGAGATTTTACAATTACCCTACGAATATGTTAAAATTAATCGGAATAACAGGTACAAATGGTAAAACAACGACAGCTTATATGGTAAAATCTATTTTGGAATGTGCCGGAAAAAATGTTGGTTTAATAGGTACTATTGCTATTGAAATTGGCAATAAAAAAATAGAATCAGTAAAAACTACACCGGAGTCACCGGATTTGCAAAGGTTGTTTAAAGAAATGGTAAATGAGAGCATTGACTACGGAGTGATGGAAGTTTCCTCTCATTCATTAGAATTCAGGAGAGTAGATTCGTGTAACTTTTATATAGGAGCCTTTACTAATCTAAGCCAAGATCATCTTGATTTTCATAAAACAATGGAAAACTATAGAAAAGTTAAAGAAAAACTGTTTTATATGACGAAACATGCTAATATAATAAATATTGATGATCAAGAAGGAAGATTGATAATAAATAATATAAAAAATACCGGGATACCATTGATAACCTTTGGTATAGAAGAAAAAGCCGATATTATGGCAAGAGATATATCTTTAAGCAGTAATGGAGTTAAGTTTAATCTTATAACCCCGAAATATACAATACCAATTAATAGCAGTATCCCCGGTAAATTTAGTATTTATAATTGTTTAACAGCTGCTGCTATAGGTTATGCCGAAGATATACCTAAAGAGGCAATATGTAAAGGTATAGAAAGCCTTTATTCTGTATCAGGCAGATTAGAAGTCTTCGATTTGAATACACCTTATAAAATTATAATTGATTATGCACATACACCAGCCGGATTAGAAAATGTTTTAATAACAATCAGACATTTCATCAGAGGAAATTTAATAACGGTTTTTGGTTGCGGAGGAGATAGGGATAAATCAAAGAGAGCGACTATGGGCAGGATAGCAGGAATTTATTCTGATTACTGCATATTGACCTCGGATAATCCTAGGACGGAAAATCCAATTTCAATTATAAAGGAAATTGAAATTGGCATTAGGGATACAAATTGTTCTTATTTGTGCATTGAGAATAGGAGAGAAGCTATAAAACATGCCATGGCACTGGCAAAGTATAATGATGTAATACTTTTGGCAGGGAAAGGGCATGAAACTTATCAAGTATTAAATAATAAAACTATAGACTTCGATGAAAGAGAGATAGTCAAGGAATTGCTTGAGGAGGGAACCTAATGGAGCCTATATATATTAGCAGTATAGTTAAAGCAGTTCAAGGAAATGCGGTAAACTGTTCCAAAGAATTATTAGTTAAAGGAATAAGTACAGATAGTCGAACTATTGGAGAGGGCAATTTGTTTATTCCCATAGTCGGTGAAAAATATGATGGGCACGATTTTATAGGGAATGCAATAAAAGCAGGTGCTATTGCAACTTTA
>JALNWH010000065.1 GCA_023230985.1 Bacillota bacterium | reverse complement strand
TCCATATTTTGCTGGCTTTGCGGCAAAACTGATAAAACATCAAATATTTCAGGCACAAAATTTTTGGTTTTCATTCTATCCAATAATATTGCATTTTGAATACATGCAATGGTTTCGGAGTAACGCAAATGATAATGTGCAGGTGGCATACAGATAATAACGAAGCCCAGTTCATTTGCTATTTGAATAATACGCTTATCCAATTTTTTTACGAAAAGAGCCATATAGTAAAGTACCAACCCCACAGCACCTGTCGCACTTAAGTTTTGTATTTCTGCATATTGCTTATCAATATCGTCGCCAACACTGGCAAAAGTAGTTATAACGATTTCGCTCCCTAGGTACTCACGATCAAAAAACATTTTTTCTGATGCTTGAGGCGGTTCAGAGTATTCCAAGACAGATACCCCCGTGACTATATTATCTAATCCGCCTTTCCCTGCTACTACTTCCGCATTAATCATGCATGGTAATTTCAAAACATCTTTTATTGTTATACTCATAATAAACTCCTAAATTAAACTACTTACCTTAAATCAGCTTTACGAGTTAAGACTAGTCTTACTTAATTTTACCATATTTATTGCATAAAAAAATAGACTTTCCCGATCAATTACCGATCTTGAAAGTCTTTTGCTTTACTCCAAATATCCTCCATATATTACATACCTCACATGGTTTTCATGTTTTAAGCGTAATAATTAATTCATCTTTAGCCAATGCAAATGTATTAAATTGAAACGGTTTATCATTGCTTATGTACAATAAGAAACAAGCTGGATTCATCCACTTCCTCTATATCATAAGGATATCCTAGTTCTTCACCAATTTTTTTAAAGTCCTCCACTGTATGAGTTATTCCCTTAAAACCATCCTTGCATATAATTACACCGTTACCGGTTTGCGAATAATCGATTTCGCCTAAAAGTCCTTTAGAAGCTTGTTCTTCAAACCATTTAAGCCTAATATCCCAAAACTTGGTACTGTAACTACTAAAATACGCAGTTCCCCCCGGGGCTAAAATTTTCATAATCTTATGTATAGTTGCGGTATCAGCACCCATTGCAGATAATCCGTTCTGCAAACATAGAATAACATGGAAAGGTTCGGTGAAATGCATATTATGAACATCCATCACCACCATCTTGGTGTTAGGGTATTCATTAAGATATTCTTTTCCTAGATCAATATTTTCTTTAGAAATATCAATACCGGTTATGGAATTGCAATAGGGAGCTAATTTACTCATGATACGACCGTATCCGGCACCTAATTCCAGAACATTATGTGATTTTAACAAGTTTTCTTTGACGAAATCAATCTCCGCCTGTAAATATTGTTTAATCCTTTGCATTTGAGTATCATAAACCTGAAATAAATTTTGAGCACTTAATTTTTCTTTATAATAGTTTGCCATGTTTTAGCCTCTTTTCTTTTCAACTACATCCTTAAAATCTCTAAAAAACCCCATCGTATCCTGCAGAAATTCCGGGGCTTATTATATATCTGCCCAATATAGCAACATTAGACGGCATCTATTCTACAGCTGATTTCTCAATCAACTCATCAATTCTCCAAAGCATATATAAAGGTATATTTTTTACCTTTCCTTTATCAATATTTTTCATAGAAGTCGTTATTGAAACCTCAGGGTTATAACGTCTTCTGTATTCTGCCATACTTTTTGATTTCAAGCTCTTTCCGGATTTAACTTCAATAGGAATAATATGCATGCCATGTTGGATAATAAAATCCACTTCTGCAATATTTTTAGATCTCCAAAAATGCGGGATAACGCCTTGCTTATTTACCAATTCACATAAAACATAATTCTCTGTAATGGCACCTTTGAATTCCTTAAAAGTCTCAGTTTTTTCGATAATCGCTTGTGCAGGTAACTTCGCCATCTTGCGTAAAAGTCCAACATCAGCCATATATAGTTTGAAAAACGTTTGATTGGTATAAGCACTTAATGGCATAAAAGGTTTTTCAATCTTAGTCACCTTATAAGCCAATCCTACACCTATTAACCACTCTAAAGCATCCTCCAAGTCTTTAGCTCTAAGTCCTTGTTTAACTTTACTGAATATAAACTTGCTATTTTCCTTTGCCAACTGCCCGGGTATAGATTGCCAAATCAAAGACAATTTAGGATAATCTTTTGCAGCAGCATGTTTTGCAAAATCCAATTCATAACTATCAAGTATTTTCTGCTGGACCTTTTCTATTAATTCAATATTATGGGTATCGATCCATTTGGCTATAACTTCGGGCATTCCGCCGATTATATAATAAATTTTTAAATAATTCTCAAGTTTATTTGTAAATAATTCTGAAATTTTCTCCGTAAAGGGTATATCAGATAGGTAATCACACAACATTTTTTCATCATTAGCTAATAGAAACTCATAAAAATTCATTGGTCTTAATGTTAAGAAATCTACTTTACCCACAGGAAAGGATAATGGCTTTGATAAGGCAATGCCTAGAAGTGAACCGGCACATACAATATGATACTCAGGCAATATTTCACAAAAATACTTTAAAGAAGTCAAAGCACTATTACAAAATTGTATCTCATCAAAAATTATAAGTGTTTTTCCCGGATCTATTGGCTTATTACGTACTATCCCAAGCTCCATGATAATCCTTTTTACATCCAAGTCAGCTTCAAATCTTTGTTGTAACGCTTTATTGCCTTCAAAATTAAAATATGCTACATCATCATAATACTTTTCACCAAATTTGTTTAATAGGTAGGTTTTCCCACATTGCCTAACACCCTTTATAATTAAGGGTTTCCTATCCTTACTATTTTTCCATTTTAACAATTCTTCCATCAATAACCGCTTCAAAGAAACAACCCCCTGCATATATCATATGATATGTGTTGTATTATTTACATTTATCATACGTATTATACAGTTATTGTGAGTTTATGTCAAAGTTATATTTAATACAACTTGTCTATTATACATATAAATCTAAACTACCTCTATACTTTTAACGACTCCTTATGTATACCGGCAAGCTCCAGTGAATAAGAAATCATCCGCACCCCCAAAGCGCAAAATATTGCTTGACGTTGACTAGTAATCTCATTTGTCAGATGGGGTGCCCTCCTTTACCAATTGTGGGTAGGCCTTACATTTAATCTCCGCCTATAAATGAATTGCCATATTATATTAGCAGTTTATTTATAGGAAGTCCTTTTCCATTTAAATATTGATTGATTAATTTTATTTCTTTGGGTGTTGGGTACCATTCGTATTTTATCCTATGCTTTTCTCTTGCAATTATATTTTCTTTTGATAATCCATTCCCACAAAAATCAATACTATTTATTTTGAGACTCCTCATTTCATCAAGATAATCCCTATCTATAGCTCCCATATCATCAAATTTCAATTTAAAAAAGATTGCTCTAGTTATTTTTTGCGGCATTTTGTTCTCTAAAACAATTAATAATTCTATAACTCTGAAAGTTTGATTTCTGAATTCCGTTTTTTTACCATTAAAAATCGTCTTAGGTAATCTATGCAAGCCATTTTTCTCATCAAATCCTAGTAGCCATGCGGTCAGACTCATTAAAGCCACCCCCATTATAAAAAAGTATTACCATCTGCTTAATAATTTGTTATCTGGTTTTTTCATTCCTTCTTTACTATTGCTAACATCTTAAGCCCTAGCCTTAATCCAAGTCATCATCCTTACCTTCATTCTTTTCATATAGATCAAAATATTTTAAGTGATTAATATGTACTGTTGTCCCAGCCTCTTCTTTTTAGCTAGCCCCATAGCAAGTGAATTTATGTTCATCCCCATACCTAACAATGTTTAACCTTCTAGCCCCACTTGGTGTTGTCGTTAAAATACGTTTTAAAGCTTCGTCATATTGTATTGCGACCACTTTTGTTTCGCTTAAATTCTTTTTAGATAAAACAATTACAACATAATGCTCATATCCTGGTTGCTTAAATCCATTTGTAAGGCGTTCTACATCATCATCAGTAAAGTTTATTAACCACCTCGCTTTTTCCTACCTCTGAGTATAGCGTTACGACAATTCGTTGTATACTTTATATATAGATTAAATTTCCCTAAATCTGTGTCAATCTCTAACCTTCTACTATCATTAGTCTCACCAAATATTGCAGGGACGCTTTTTGTATAGTTTAAAAGTGATGTTATAAATGCCCCAGAATAGTAATCCATTTTATTAATTTTCTTCATATTGATCTTCCCTTTCAATTCTTTTCTTGGCTTTTTCATAAAAATATCATCCTTATATACCTGAAATTGCAGTTTTATTTAAAAAAATCTATCTACGCTACTAAAATTCTTAAAAATAAAATTTATTAATAGAAAGATTGCATAGATCTATCTTTTATATATATTGTATTTGGGGGGTAAATTCAAGTTGACAAATACACCACTTTTATCCCAAATTGATAATAATGGGTTTTATATCATTTTTGCAGCTTCCAAAATCCCTTCAATTATCTCATGCTGTTTTTTATCCTTTAAATAAATATCAAATCGAACCAATTCATCTAATTTGCTACACATTAATGTCTTGTCCTTTTTATTCAGATAGCTTATTATCTTTTTTATGAATCTTTTTGGCAACTGCTGGCATATTTGCTTCATGTAATTACTTTCTTGTCCACCCCATATGTGTATTCCTTTTTCTTCATCAATAAAGCTTATTATTACCACCGCTACTGCCTCATAAAGCTGTACTTTTGATATGCGCCTATTATCCCCATTTGCTGCAGGCGTATTTTTAATTAGATTGGTAATAAAAGCCACTTCTTTTAAAGATCTTAATTTTCCACTGTTTTTAATTTGATAAGCAAATTCGTTTTGCAATTCGCTGTCTACCATTTGCCGCGCGAAAGCTATTGGATATGCATCTTGGTGTGTTAAAAGAAAATTCGTAATTAAAGATACTTTGCTTTTATTGTCACAACCCTCTATTAAATCATAGCATCTTTTAATATCTAATTTAATGAACTTCTCAAGTTCATTGAAAGTCTTACCTCTATAGCTTTCATTTATCTCTCTTCTTTTCATATCTTTTATTTCCATTAGATACATAGATATTTGCCTAGTTATAAAATAAAATCCTATATTTTGTTTCAACTCATCCTCATCCATAAGCAATTTCTTTATCAGGCTTTCAGAAGGTTCTATGCCTAAATGATGGCTAACCATATTTAAAAGCAAAAGTTTTGTTTTATCTAATAAAGCTAGTTTTTCAAACAGATGAGGTTCTATAAGACTAAGCAGTTTTGCTGCTTCAAAAACTTCAATATAATCCCAATAACCAAAATCAGAAAAACGTGTTAAAAATTCATATTTATTTCCATAAGATGAATCGTTTAGTTTGATTGTTAGGGAAAGATAGCTAGAATTGCCTGTGAATAAAGTGAATAATCCACCATATAAGCATCCACCTAGTTCCTCTTTTAATATAGCATTCTTTAATTTTGTAATATCATCCAAATCCCGGCGTATTAATGCCATAGTAACAATTAGTATCGCAATATTTTTTTCTTTGCCGGAAAGTTTAGAAACGTATTTTTGTAGTTCTGAGACTACTGTTGCTATTTTTTTATTATGTAAAATGCCATTTATTTTACGCTTTGCATCCTGAGATTTAATTTTTTCATTTATGTGATCGTTAACAATATGGCTTAGCCTTGATACAGTGTCCTTGTCCATTTTTTATACTTCCCCATCCTTCACCAGGTTATTTTCGCTTTTTATCCATGATTCAAGCTCATTCCATATTATCTCGGTTGTATTATGTCCTAGTTTATAGATGCAATAGTGGTGATTCCCTAAGGAATTGAATGAAGTACCCATTGCTAGTCCACTATTTATATTATCACTTTCTGTTAATATAAATCTATCGTGAATAGGCATCCTAGTTTGATACAGATGTATACCCAGAGTTTTTCTGGTTCGTATAATAGTATTTAAAACAGTATCTTTTCTTATCTCTTTTTTTAACCCTTCCAAATCCAATGCCTTATCCGGGCTTTTGCAAAAAAATATGATATTCTTAGATGGAGCTTTGCAATTAGTAAGGATACGAATCCAGTCTATCATCCCTTTTATATCGTTAATATCAGTAAAATATGAATCAAAAACCCATATGGCATCATTGGCTTTTTGTATTATATTTCCTATTAAATCAATAGCTTTTTCCAGCTCCCCAGGCTTTATGAATACTATTTGATTATTCGGTTTTGCAGCATTTTGATATTTTAATATTTCACTAGCTGACGAGTTCATCATTTCTTCAAAGCTATCTAGAGGAGCACCTATATTTGATATCATATTATTATTTTTCTCAATAGTGTAGCTATCGCCAATTTTACTAAGCTTTACCCTTTTACCAATACCACTTATCTGTAGATTCATTTGTATGTGTCTTATATATGTAACATCTTTTTTTAGATATAATAATTCGTCATTTTCAAATATCTCTATATCAAAGCGTTCCCATGGCTCGTCCGATTTAATAACAATTTCTTCAGCATTTGAGGCTGTTTTGGTAATTTTCGTAGACACTATAATATCACTTTTTTTAAACTTTACAATGGCTATAGCCCCTTTTGGTAAATCCTTAACTATTATTTCGTCTAATTCATTAGTATGGTAATCAAGTATTTGACTTTTAAAGACAAAAATATCTCCATAAAGCATTGGGTTTTTTTCAATACTTAAACCTGTATATTTTTTTATAAACTTATTGATTTCCAATAAATTATCAATGGTAATATTGAGATGGTATCTATTTTTACAGAATTTAAAGATTCGTGATGGCTTTGAAGCAAATCGGAAATGGGTCATATAAGCACAGGCATCGTTTGTATATGGGTTTAAACTTGCACCGGGGGTCAAAAATCCTTCCTCTTTTACAGACCAATCTGTTATATTATCAACAATGTCATACTTTACCTTTTCCTCTGTAAAGACTAGATTATATGAACCAATCTTTTTTATAATTTTTAAGCTACGTGTGCCAATTTCATCATCAAAACCTTGATGGTATATAGTTAATAATGTTTGACCACCATATGTAATTTTATCGCAAATCATATTTATGCACCCCAGTTTTAAAAAGATAAAGAATGTCATTTTATTTAAAAAATCATATTATTTTTTTGCTGCCTATAATTAGTATAGAGATACTGCAGGGGATGTGTCTACACCAGACCCGATTCTTTATGGAAATTGTGAAAAGTTGAAAGATTAAACTTTTTATCCCATAAGGTTCTATTTTTATTAAATAGTTTTTCATATCTTTTTTAAATAATCTATAGCTTGTACCTATATAGTATTTAAATTCTTCCTTGTTAATCTTTCTTGAATATTAGGTATTTTTGAATAAGACGGAAATTCAATATGAACCAAAGCTGCAACCGGACTATTATTAGATGGTATAGAGAAACTTATTTTTCCAAAGTATGTCACAGATTTTTAGCGTAAAGTTATTGTAGGAAACTTTTAGCGTGGTGATAATTTACGCTATGTAATAAGCTAAAGGTGAAAATAAGTTTGAGGCGTTTGTTGAAAGTGACTGCACCTGTAACTTATAGCACCTGTAACTTAAGTAATATCTAATTACATAGGTTTAATCCATCAACGGGTTCTATCCACTGCAATGTAATTAATCTACGTAAAGCAATTTCAATTTGCCTTGTACTGAATTGAGTTTTATGCTGATTCCATGCATATGTTTCCTTGATTACTTCATTTAGCGAATTAGCACCATTTTCCACAAGCCAATGAACTGTAGCGAGAAGTTCCAATCCAAAAGGTGTCTCAAAACCATCTACTAGTTCAGAAACCCTTTCCATACGTTTTAGTGTATCGGGTTGAGAAGATAAAAACTCCCTAGCCTCATCTATTGCTCCAGGAATTAATTCTAACCGTTTTTTTGGATTGTTCCCACCATCTGCATTTCCGTATATCATATGCCCCTCAACTTTGTTTAACACATGAGATAGGTTTTTAGCATAAGGACCGTATATTTCTTTTATATATTGCAGGCGAAGATTTTCGCCTGCAACTTGTAAAAAATACATTAACTTATGTATCTCTAGCAAAGTAATAAATGGGTCAAGTAATCCTTTAAGGTATAAGTGAATTAATTCTATAAGTGCTGCACGTCCCGGAGTCATAGAGGGAACTTGTTTGCTTCGTACCATATCCTTAGCCTTGGGTGCACCCATTGGTTCATACACATTTATCTCCACTCCCTCTATTTTAGTAAGGGCAGCCTCCATCTTACGTTTAACAAGAAACCAATCAAGTCCCCCTAAGCCACTCCCAAGAGGAGGGATTGCAACCGATTTAATATTGTATATTTTTATGATTTTGACCAAATCGGCTAAACCGGACTCAATATCTTCAATATGACTTACCCCACGCCAATGACGTTTGGTCGGAAAATTAATAATATATTTTGGATTGACAAAACTATTAGTTTCAAATACAAATATACGTCCGGGGATTATTTCACCATGTTTACACCTAGTTTCATACTCTTTAAAGTTTTCTGGATAACGCTTTTTAAACTGTAAAGCAATGCCACGTCCCATAACACCAACACAATTCACTGTATTAACAATAGCTTCAGAACTATCATTAAATAAATTACCAATCTTATAGTTAATCATTTCTAATCACCTCACTAATAATACCATTCGCATTTAACTTTAATTGTAGGCTTGTGGATTGCGTATGCTGTGGCCTCGCAAACCTTATGGTAATACTCAAGAGAATAAACTCCTATTCCTTTTACAAGATTCCAAGGCAAAGAATTTTCAACTAAAAACTCTGCTTGTTTAGCTTCAATACAATTGCTCCAAGAATTCGTTTTAATAGCATCCCAATTAAGACTGTTAATATAGGAAAGTTCACAATAATCATTAAAATAACGCGACCCAGCATTTGAATCAGTGAATGCCCATCTTCGTTTGTTTTGTGATGCCCATTCAATAACATCTACCATTTTGAAAACTAAATGTACAATCGGGTTTTGTCCACCTCTGTATTCTATATCAGGGTGATTATTCTGGTAAAACATATACAACATTATTGAGCGCGGACAAAAATAAAAGGGAACACAGTCTCCAATATATAAATCAGGGTGAGAGCGTAAGGTGAGCTCTTTCATTCTTCGTTCTTTGATTTTGCTCATACCAATGGCTGTTCCCAACAGATGCTGTTTTTGCACATCATTGTCACACATCAGCTGTCCTGCTCTTCCAGAATTAAGTATAAAAGACAATTTGTCAACATGAACAATATGATATAACTTAATGCTATCAAGGTCAATATCGCTCATTAAGCATCTGCCTCCCCATTTTTATTCAGTTTAGCTGCTTTGGTACGTCCATCAATAGGCTTAACAGAATCTTTTGGTATAATCCAGGTCCTACCCATCTTAATCGCACCTTTTACCAATCCTTTGTTACAAAGAATTTGAACACGGCGAACTGTAATTCCCCACAACTCTGCTGCTTTTTTAGTTGTCATCAGTTCCGATTCTAAACCCATCGTCCAAACCTCGTTATATTCATTTTCTATTTTAGATTATACATCTCTTGAACGAACAATACAAGGCTTTCTTCTGTGCATATTCTAACACCATTCCTCGCACTCATATTTGCCCTCATATTCTTTAATTCTATCATCATGGCTTTTATGATTTCTTATAGGTAAAATTACTATATTCCCACCTTTTACTTCTATAGATATTTTATCGTTTTCTTTTATTTTTGCCATTTCTATAATCGCTTTTGGAATACGAACAGCATGACTATTGCCCGCTCCCAGGCTTCTTTTGCCCATTCAGATACTTTCAAAGTAGACATTACTGGTTTATCTAATTTCTGAAGGTCAAATGCTTTTACAAGTCCAATAGAAATAGCCTCTACTAATGAATCCTGAAAAGATTCATTAGTTAGTAATTTCACATCTTCTTTATTAGTTAAAAAGCAGTTTTCCAGTATAATTGCTGGCATATTAGTTTCTCTTAGTACTGCAAAATTTGCTTCTTTTATACCTCTGTTTTTTCTGTTAGCATTGACCCAGACTTTCGGCACTTCGTCGTGAATCGTATCACGCAAAGCCTTACTGTTTTGTTTTGCTTCCAAAAATACAAAGTCCTCGTAACCATTTGCCACTGTTCCTGGGTCTTACCCATAAGTCCTATATAGGTTAATATGAATGGGAATTCATACAGGTTAAAAGAGACTCAGCTTTGGTTAGAAAGGCAATAATTTTTACCCTACTAGGGGAGTTTTCAATTAGAATTTAGGATACTTTTAGGGTTCTTCCTCACAATCGGTTATTGTTGCTAAAAAAATAAGGATTGGTATATGACCTTTTTTCTTAATAATTCATAACCTGCTCTACCATACATATCTTTTTTAATCTGCTTTATTTTATTCACATTTCCTTCTGTTACTCCGTTATTTATAGGATAGGATGCTGCATTTAATACTGCTTCCCAATCTATTTTTAAAGATGAAATGAACTTATTTATGCAATTATCATCGTGTTTACAGCTTAATAAATTAATAAAACATAAGGTATTTAAAGTAGTCAGGTAATCTTTAAAACGTTGGTAAAAGGTTTTAT